>CAYXCV010000084.1:5588-11219 GCA_964463365.1 uncultured Kineothrix sp. | reverse complement strand
AATTCGGTTCCGGTTTCACAATGGAAAAAATAACAAGTGCCTGATCAATATTAGCCACTGCCGGACGTAATAATTCATTACGTCTGGACAGTATCTTCATAATATTACCTTTCTGACTTTCTTCATCAAGAATGTCCATAATAACATCGTCACCTACCAGTGGTTTGATATTATCTTTACGAAAGATTCCCTTTGCCTTGCATTCATACACGATATCCGAATCCTCGGCAACCACATAATAAAACCCGGCAATACCTTTTATTATTTTTCCCTGCATATTTTTTTCCTTACGATTCTGGTGTAAACTGCACTTCTCTTGCTATTGTTTTCTGTACCGAGGTACCATCTATCGTTACCACCTGGCCGGTTTCCGGATCCGTTGTCGTTTGGGGATTTGTTATTACAGTATAGGTAAAGGTAACCGTTCCTGTGGCTGACTTAATTCCTGTGTAGTTTACCGAAATAGGGAACGATGCCGTATTTGTATTTAATAGCTGAATACCATCAGCCGTATCTATTGTTACCGTTACATTTAATCCATCTTTATATTCCGGATCTTCTTCCGTGGATGGTGGCTGAATGCTCCCTACAAAGCTGTATGTTGCCTGTATCGGGCCGATACTTACTCTTAAATCAATGGCTGTTCCCTGTTCCACGTAGGAACCCACGGAATAACTTTGATAGCATACAAGTCCTGATAACGCAGCATCTTCATTATTTACTTCAGATACGCTTCCTACCTTCAAGCCTGATTCTGTTAAGGCTGCCATAGCATCCATTTCTGATATTCCTATCAAATTGGGAACCCTTATCTTAGTATCTTCAGATCCCTGACTGATTCGAATTGTAACTGCGGAGCCACTTGGAGCTTTCGTTCCGCCCTCCGGTGTCTGGGAAATTACATTTCCTTTTGCCATCTCGGAGTCATAGCTTTCTGTTTTATTTACTACAAAACCTTTTTTTTCAAGATTGGATACCGCTTCTGCTGTTGAGATACCTACTACACCCGGAACCTCTACGCCTGTAGAACCGGAATTGACGGTTAAGATTATCTCTGTACTGGAATCTACCATCTGTCCCACACCAACATTGCATTCCAGAACGAGTCCGGCATCATATTCTTCTGTTTCTTTATAAGTAATCTCCGGGAATAATCCAAGTTTCACAAGTTCTTGTTTGACTTCTTCAATCTGTCTGCCCACTACCTTAGGCATTTCTATCTTATTCGCTTCTTCCTCTATTTGCGTCTCTTCTTTTTCCTCTTCACCAAAAGGAAGGATTCCCATTGTTTTTCCCACCAAAAATAGTACAATGCACCCGATTAAAATGGCAGCGACGATAGCAAGAATGGTCGTAACACGTTCCATTTTGGAACCATACGCTTCCTCATCGTCATCATCCTCGTATCTATCATCCTCTTCATCTTCATCGTCTTCATCATCATCGTCATCCTCATCTTCATAGCGCGCACGCCGAACATCCTTTTTCAGACGCAGCACTTCCTCCATGGAATCTCTGTTGTCAGATTGTTTTTTTATCTGAACCATATCGTTGTCAGAAATCATTCTAGTGGATGCATCTTCATCGGGATCTACTATTTTTACAAATTCTTCATGCGGACTAATCAGTGATTGCTTCAGATCCGAAATCAAACCAACCACGTTCTGGTATCTTCGATCCGGACTTTTCTGGCAGCATTTAAGTACAATTTGTTCCACACTAACCGGAATCTCAGAAACATATTCCCTGGGAGATGATAATGGTTCCTGAATATGTTTAATAGCGATTGCTACTGTTGTTTCCCCATTAAAAGGCACTCTACCTGTAAGCATTTCAAACATAGTGATGCCCAGCGAATAAATATCACTCTTTTCATCACTGTAACCGCCTCTTGCCTGTTCCGGGGATGTATAATGGACAGACCCCATCACATTAGATGTAATGGTATTGCTGGTTGCCGCTTTTGCAATACCAAAGTCCGTAATTTTCACTTTTCCTTCTTTGGAAATAATAATATTTTGTGGTTTTATATCTCTATGGATAATATGGTTGTTATGTGCCGACTCAATTCCCATTGAAATCTGAATTGCAATACTAACGGCTTCTTTTACGGAAAGACGTGCTTTTTTTTCAATATATTTTTTTAATGTTATTCCTTCTACTAACTCCATAACAATATAATAAATACCATTTTCTTCCCCAACATCATAAACATTTACAATGTTAGGGTGCATAAGACCTGCTGCCGCCTGTGCTTCAACACGAAACTTAGAAACAAAGTTTGCATTCTCACTAAACTCCTGCTTCAATACTTTCATCGCTACAAACCGATTCAGCTTATGACATTTTGCTTTATATACGTCTGACATTCCACCGGTACCAATTTTTTCCAATATTTCATATCGATCTCCGATTACCATACCTATTTTAATCATTCTCCACCTCGTCTGGGAACGGTTCGATTAGTATAACTGAAATATTATCTTTACCGCCGTTATTATTGGCCGCCCTCACCAATTTTTCCGCTTTTTCTTCTACGCTTCCTTGCGCTTCCAGAATTCTATGGATCTCTCCATCTTCTAACATATTGGTTAATCCATCTGAACACATTAACACAATATCTCCGGGTGCGAGTTCTTCATTGAAGAAATCGATCTCTACCGTATTTCTGGCACCAACTGCTCTGGTGATTATATTTTTATCCGGATGGCTCCTTGCTGACTCCCTGTCAATGCCCCCTATTCTTATCATCTCTTCTACCAGAGAATGATCTCTTGTAATCTGCCTGAAATTTCTTCCGCTTACGATATAGAGTCTGCTGTCTCCTACGTTTGCAATTTCCATATATTTACTGTTTAAACATGTGGCTGCTACCACCGTTGTTCCCATACCTGCATAAGATTCATTCTCCTGCGCTTTCTGCCGGATATGATGATTGGCTGTTTCTATTGCCTTTTTCAATATCTTCTCAGGACTCTTTTCAAAAGAGCTTTTTATTTCCGCGATAATAGTCTCGACGGTATATTTGGATGCATAATCACCTGCATTATGTCCACCCATGCCGTCTGCCACAATAAATATGTTCGGTAGATTTCCTAACGGAGTATCTGATGCAAACACATAATCCTGATTCAGTTTTCTCTTTTTTCCAATGTCTGTAGTAGAAAACGTTCTTAACACCATTTGACCTCCTGCACCTACTGATGTATTACTTTCCGCCTTAACTGTCCGCAAGCACCATCAATATCTCTACCCATTTCCCTTCTAATAGTAACATTTATTTTATTTTTTTCAAGTTTATTTTTAAATGCAATTACTATCTCGTTTGTACTTGATACAAAATCACGTTCTTTAATCGGATTAACCGGAATCAGATTTACATGACAGTTTAAATTTTTTACTAATTCTACTAATTCTTTAACATCTTCATCCGTATCATTAACCCCACTTACCAGGCTATATTCAAAGGAAATTCTTCTTCCGGTTCTTTCAAAATAGTATGTGCAGGCTTTCATTACTTCATCCAGACCATATTTATTAGTTATCGGCATCAGTTTCTTTCTCTTCTCGTCTGTCGCGGCATGAAGTGAGAGTGCCAGTGTAATCTGTAACTGTTCCTCCGCTAATTGCTTTATCCCCGGAACAATACCACAGGTAGATACCGTTATATTTCTCTGACTGATATGTAGTCCTTTATAATCGGTAAGAAGCAAAATAAACTTTACCAGATTCTCATAATTATCCATCGGTTCTCCGGTTCCCATCACTACCACATTGGAAACCCGCTCTCCGGTAAGCAAAGTTATGGCATATATTTGATCCAGCATCTCCGAAGGCTGTAAGGAGCGCTCCAAGCCGTCTAAGGTAGAGGCACAGAAAACACAGCCCATCCGGCAGCCCACTTGAGAAGAGATACAGACGGAGTTTCCATGCCTATACTTCATCCATACACTTTCCACCGTATTGCCATCTTCCAGTTCAAACAAAAATTTCTTAGTCCCATCTATCGTGGACTCCTGGGTACGTATTTCTTTCAGAGAAGTAAAGCGATATCTTTCCTTACACTTTTCTCTCAGCTCCTTAGATACATTAGTCATCTGATCAAAGTCCCGCACAAGTTTCACATGCATCCATTCATAGATTTGTTCTGCACGGAATGCCTTCTCTCCCATAGCTGTTATATCATTTTTCAGTTCACATAATGTCAGTGACTTTATATCCTTCTTTTCATCCTTCATGCATTAGAAGCCTTTCATTACTTTCGCCTGAATTGCGCAATAAAAAAACCATCCGTTTCATGGATTCCCGGCAAAAGCTGTTCCATCTTTATCAGTTCAAAGGGGAAATTCTCACGAAACCATACTGCCATATTTTCATTTTCTTCCTTATGAATCGTACATGTACTATATATAAATGTACCTTCCGGCTTAACATATTGCCATACCGTACTTAATATCTTTTTCTGAAGTAGGGGCAGTTCCTCTAATAACTCTGCCGTAATATTATATTTAATATCCCGCTTCTTGCCAAGTATACCAAGCCCCGAACAAGGCAAGTCCGCCAGTACAACGTCTGCCTTTTCCACCAATGCTTCATCCAAAACAGCAGCATCATATTCTTCAATTTCTATATTATTAAGCTTTTGACGGATCGCATTGTCTTTGATATAAGCCGTTTTCTCTATAGATAAATCTCTTGCCAAAACTTTTCCTGTTCCGTTTAGTTTGGTAGCAGCATGAGTTGTCTTTCCTCCCGGTGCGGCACAAACATCTATCACAAAATCATGTTCTTTTATTCCTGCTTTTTCCACACATAGCATGGAGCTTACATCCTGAACCATAAAACAACCTTCTTCGAATCCAGGAAGCTTTCTCACTCCTTCTACATGTAATAGTTCATAGGCGTAAGATAAATAAGGATGTTCTCTTACTTCTACCCCCATATCTTCCATCTGTTTCAGAAGTAATTCCTGTTCCGCCCGGCTCATAGATTCCTTCAACCGTATGGTTACAGGTCTTATGCTAAGCATTGCCTGCAGCATCGTTTCCGTTTGGCTTTCCCCGTATTCCTTCAGCCACATGGATACAAGCATCTTTGGCATAGAATAAACTACAGATAAGTAATCCAAAATATCTCTGCTCTTATCAGGATAAATGATTTGATCTTTTTGTCTTGCAATATTACGAAGAACACCGTTTACAAAACCTTTTAAAGACTGAAATTTTCTTTTTCCGGCCAGCTTTACTGCCTCATTACACACCGCTGAGTCCGGAACTCCATCCATAAAAAAAAGTTGATAAACACTCATACGAAGTAAATTACGAATGAGTGGCTTCATTTTATTTGTTTTTGTATTAGAATAACAATCTATAATATAATCCAGTTGGATTCTTCGTTCCAGCGTCCCCTCTGTCACCCTTTTTATAAAAGATTTTTCCTGAGGGGTTAAATAGTCGTACTTATCCAGTACCTCCCGAATCAGGATATGACTGTAAATATTCCCACCTTCTATTTGAAGCAGCATATCCAAAACCAGTTCTCTTATGTTCATACCAACACACCCTCTCCATATCCCTTCTCCATAGCCCGCAATATTTGTGCCCGCACAAATTTGCAGTTGAAGACATAAAT
>CAYXCV010000084.1:0-5488 GCA_964463365.1 uncultured Kineothrix sp. | reverse complement strand
TCTCCATAGCCCGCAATATTTGTGCCCGCACAAATTTGCAGTTGAAGACATAAATTCTATCTGTTGATAGAATTTATGTCTTCAACTTAATCCCTGCTTCTTCTATTACCAAACAGAAGCACCAAACGAAGTAATTGTAGTATGGAAGATGCCGCTCCGGCTACATAAGTAAGAGCTGCCGCACTTAACACCTTTTTACAGTATTTGGTTTCTTCTCCTCCGGTAATTCCATAATCCTGAAGCATTACAAGTGCTCTGGAGGATGCATTGTATTCCACCGGCAAGGTTATGACCTGAAACAATACAGCCAACGCAAATACCCAGATACCAACTTGTACCAGAGTGGAATTCAGCCCCAATATAACTCCCAGGATAACCATTGGAATTCCCAGCCGGGAGCCGATATTTGCAGCTGGAACCAGCGCATTTCTTACCTTCAAAGGTGCATACTCCTTATGATGCTGTACCGCATGTCCGCATTCATGGGCTGCTACGCCAACCGCAGCGATTGACGTAGAGTTATAGGTACTGTCTGAAAGCCGTAACACTTTATTTCTGGGATCATAATGATCCGTCAAATTGCCGCCAACCCGTTCAACTCTTACATCCTGAATACCGGAATAGCTAAGTATCCGTGCTGCCGCCTCTGCTCCGGTCATACCGCTCATGCACCTTACTTTTGCAAATTTATTATAGGTGCTATTTAATTTACTGCTTGCGATAATACACAAAATAGCCCCGATAAATACCAATATATAAGTTGGATCCATATAATAACCATAATAACCATACATATTCATTTACCTCCTACTGAGACAGCTTCATACCGATTGTAAGCGGATAACCAAGCTGAAAGTCCTTCACCTTCATCCGTTTCTTTCCTTCAAGCTGTACTTCTGTTACTTTTAACCAGCCTTTTCCTGTACTGACATAAAAGGCATCTTTTTCTACTTTACTTATCACTCCTGCGGACGATTCATGGTTGTCCATATCCTCTTCATCTATGGGCTCTGCCTCCCATATTTTCAAAGTTTTGTTCTGACCGTCATTACCACGGTAATAAGTATACGCACTGGGCCATGAATTTAGTCCTCTGACCAGGCGGTCAATGCTATGAGCATCCAACGTCCAGTTAATAAGGCCCATTGTTTTTTTAAGCATAGATGCATAGGTAGCTTCCTCATCCTTTTGTTTTTCCGGGATGAGCTTTCCTTGCTCTATCATAGGCAATGCTTTCACAATAAGCTTTGCACCTGCCTCACATAATTTGTCGAATAGAGATTCTCCTATTTCTCTCTTATCGATAGGAACTACACATTTTAGTAACATATCGCCGGTATCCACCCCTTTATCCATCTGCATAATGGTAATTCCGGTCTCTTGTTCACCGTTTATGATTGCCCATTGTATGGGGGCAGCTCCCCGGTATTTAGGTAAAAGCGATGCATGAATATTGATGCATCCATACTTAGGCATGGTAAGAATTTCTTCTGACAAAATTTGTCCAAAGGCAGCTACAACAAATACATCTGCTTCAAATTTCCGAAGCTCTTCTATTGCCTCCTGGGTTTTTATTTTGATGGGTTGAAATACTTCTATCTTATGATGCAGCGCACATTTTTTTACCGGTGTCATCTGCACTTCTTTCCCTCTTCCTCTGGGCTTATCCGGCTGTGTTACGACTGCTGTCACATCATGTCCTGCCGCTATGATGGCCTCCAGCGCCCCCACTGCATAATCCGGAGTTCCCATAAATACTACTTTCATATCAATCTCCATTCTGACAAAGTCTAGCGACTTTCCACAACCTGCAATATTTGTGCCGCAGGCTCAAATTTGCAGTTAAAAATTGTAAATTTTTTACTCTTGATCTGCAGTATCGTCTTCATATTCCTCTTCCAAATCAGACACATCCATTAGCTCACCTTCTACCTTATCTACGTAAATGCTACCCTCCAAATGATCTAATTCATGACAGATTGCCCTTGCAAGAAAATCTGTTCCTTCTATTTCATACTGTTCCATATTTTCATTCAAAGCCACTGCTTTCACATAAGCCGGTCTTGTCACAACACCTGTTTTACCGGGAACACTAAGACAAGCTTCATTTCCGGTTTGTTCACCGCTTCTTTCAATAATTTTAGGATTAATAAGAACGTAAGGGTCTTCCCCTGTTACATCAATAACCACTACCTTCTTTAATATACCAACCTGAGGTGCCGCAAGACCTACGCCATATGCTTCATACATTGTATCAAACATATCACCAATCAATTCTTTTAAGCGGGGCGTCATCTCTTTTACCTCTTTTGATTTCTTTCTTAATACATCGTCCCCTATTTCTCTTATGTTTCTGATTGCCATAATGAATCACTCTGTCCTTTCTATCTTAACTACTACTATATTATACTTATTTTTGCTAGAATGTCACCCCTAATATGCACTCATTGGGTCAAAATCAAACTGTACCGATTCATTCTTCAGTTCTTTATTCTTTTCTTTTACTAATATATATTCTTCCAGCGTATCCTTTATATCCACAAGCGTCTCATACCTGATACATTTGATATAAAGCATATGTCTGTAAACATCACTGATCCGTCCTACGGTTGCCGGTGCCGGTCCGATGACATAGATTTGCTCCTTCGCATTTTTAATCTTTTCCTTCACCATATTACCTATTTCTTTTGCCAGATTCATACCGTCCTCCTCACAGGAAGACGAAATGAGAATAGCAAGCATATGTGCTGCCGGTGGGTAAAGGAGCATTTCCCTATACATAATCTCTTCCTCGTAAAAGGATTGATAGTCCTGGTTGGCTGCATGAACAATGCTATAATGCTCCGGATCGTAGGTTTGAATGACAACCTCTCCGGTCTTAATGCCCCTTCCAGCCCTTCCTGCTGCCTGGGTAAGCAATTGGAAGGTTCTTTCTCCCGAACGATAATCATTGATGTGGAGAGATAAATCTGCTGCCAGAATTCCAACCAAGGTCACATTGGGAAAATCATGCCCCTTTACAATCATCTGGGTTCCTACTAATATATCTGCTTCTCCATTGGCAAAGGCACTTAATATGTCCTCATAGCTATCCTTTGCCTTCGTGGTATCCGCGTCCATACGAAGCACTTTGGCCTGGGGAAATTCCTTATGGATGACTTCTTCTATTTGCTGTGTTCCCGCACGAAAACCTAAAATATATTTAGACCCACATTCCGGACACTGATTGACTTTAGGTTCCTCATATCCGCAATAGTGACAAACTAACTTACCGTTTTTATGTTCCGACAATGAGACATCACAATGGGGACATTTCATAACATGTCCGCAGGCGCGGCAGGAAATAAATCCGGCATATCCTCTTCGATTAATAAAGAGAATACATTGCTCCTTGTCATGCAGTCTTTGTTCTATCCTTGCATGGAGCTGCCGGCTTAAAATAGAACGATTTCCCTCTTTTAATTCTTGCCTTAAATCTACGGTATAAACAGTAGGTAATTCACCGCCTGCCTGTCGTGTATGTAACTTATAAAGCTTATACTCACCTTTACCGGCTCTATAATAGGCTTCCAGTGAAGGGGTTGCGGAACCTAAGACTACTATGGCATCATGCATGGATGCAATCTTGATTGCTGTTTCCCTGGCATGATACTTAGGCATAGCTTCGCTTTTATATGTATTTTCATGTTCTTCATCTATCACAATTAATCCCAAATCCGGAAATGGTGTAAAAAGCGCAGATCTCGGACCGATAATTACATCGATATCTCCCTTTTTAGCTCGTTCACATTGATCATATTTCTCACCCTTGGATAAGGTAGAATTAAGTACGGATACCCGGTTTCTAAAAATTTGATAGAAGCGAAGCACCGTCTGATAGGTGAGGGCAATCTCAGGTATCAGAACAATTGCCTGTTTCCCCCGACTAACAGCCTCTTCTATTAATTTGATATAAACCTCAGTCTTACCGCTTCCCGTGATTCCATGAAGCAGACAGGTCATTCTTTCTCCCTTATCATAATCAGCGATGATATTCTGTACAATACATTTTTGTTCTTCGCTTAGAACTATCTCTCTGTTATCTGATAATCCACGAAGATGGCTGCCATCCTTTGCAAATTCCACCGGATTGCGATATGTACTCTCTGTTTTGATAAAAACCGCGCCCTGCTTTTCGAGACTTCTTAAGGTCTGTAAAGATACATGTAATTTTCCTGTTAAAATTGGTACCGGAAGTTCTTTCTCACGAATCAGTTCCTCCAGTACTCTGGCTTTTGCCACCTGATGTTTGTTTATACAGGTTTGAAGCAAAACTTCTGCCTCCTCCTTAGGAAGCAGAAGTCTGCAGCTTTTCTTTTCCACATTTTTAGTCTTTTGTTTCACCGGAAGTACGGTTTTAAGTGCCGCTATCATCGTTGAACCATATTGCTCTCTGATCCACGCCGCAAGAGTGATATAATCGGCTTCCACCGTTATATCTTTATCCTCTATATCTGCAATGCTTTTAATCTTTGAAACTTCGTACTCTGCCTGATCCGTAATTTCAACTACATATCCTTTTCTCAGATGATTACCGGTTCCAAAAGGAACCGTAACACAAGTTCCGATTCCAATCTTATCTTTCAGATTATGAGGAATCAAGTATTGAAACGGTCTGTCTATTTTTTCATGTGATATATCAATTATAATGTTTGCATATTTTCCTTCCATCCACGCTCCTTAAGTATATCACGAATCAGATTTCTCTCATCCATTGGATACGGTACCCCTCTTATCTCCTGATAGTCTTCGTGTCCTTTTCCGGCAAGAACAATAATATCTCCCGGCTCTCCGTGATCAATCGCATAAGCAATCGCTTCTTTTCTATCACTGATTTCCACATATTTTCCTTCTGTCTTGCTCATTCCTATTTTAATATCCTCAATAATATCCTGGGGTTCCTCAAATCTTGGATTATCCGAGGTAATAATTGTTAAATCTGCCAGCCTTCCGCTCACTTCACCCATTTCATATCTGCGCAGCTTGGAACGGTTGCCGCCGCAGCCGAATAAACAGATTAACCGATTGGGCTCATATTCCTTTAATGTACTAAGAAGACTCTCTAAGCTCATAGCATTATGTGCATAATCTATCATCAGAGTGAACGCATCCGACACACGGACCATCTCGATTCTTCCTTTAACCTTAGCCTCCAAAAAGGCTTTCTTAATCTGATCCTCTTTCACCTGAAAATGCCTGCATATGGCAATGGCGGTTAAGGCATTATATACACTGAATCTTCCCGGAGTCGTTACCTCTACCGTGAAGTCCATCAGTCCTTCTACATCAAAAAGAACGCCCAGCTCTCCGGGTTTCTTAATTAGCTTCAGATTCTTTGCTTGTAAATCGGCATTATTATGAAGTCCAAAGGTTTCCAGCACACAGGTATGATTCTTGGTTACTTGTTCCCAGTGGGAATCATCCCGATTGACGATACCTATCCTGCACT
>CAYXCV010000083.1:0-11238 GCA_964463365.1 uncultured Kineothrix sp. | reverse complement strand
ATGTATACTATAAAAATAATACAGGAAGAATAGCCGGTGAAGAAAAGAGGACACATGTACTTCACGATATCTCTTTTCAAATGAAAAGGGGAGAGGTTCTTGGGATTGTAGGTGAGAGCGGATGCGGAAAATCCACATTGGTAAAGACGATTCTGGGAATGGTGAAAGCACAGAGCGGAGAGATACAGCATTACTCCAAACAGCCGCAGATGGTTTTTCAGGATCCCTATAGTTCGTTGAATCCGGTGAAAAAAGTAAGCTGGTTACTGGAAGAGCCGCTGAAGCTTAATTTACACCTATCCAAAGAGGAGCGCTTAGAAAGAGTGATTCAAATGCTTGAACGGGTAGGTCTGGGAGATGAGATTGCAGACAGATACCCGCGTCAGCTGTCAGGGGGACAAAGACAGAGGGTTGCTATAGCCTGTGCACTGATGCTATCTCCTGAGCTTTTGATAGCGGATGAGCCGGTATCCGCCCTGGATGTGACAATACAGGCACAGATTATCGAACTGATGCAGAAACTGCATGAAGAGATGTGTTTATCTATGTTATTTATATCTCATGACTTAAGAGTGGTATATCAAATATGTGACAGAATCATGATTATGAAACAAGGTCAAATAGTAGAAAGCGGCTGTGTTGAGGAGGTATATTTTTCTCCGCAGCATGAGTATACGAAGACATTGCTGGATGCTGCCGGAATCGGTATAGAAAACAGCTAAATAGCCCTATTCTAAGGATAAAGTTGCCCAGCATACTTGCTATGCTGGCTCTATTTTGCTAAAATATTGTTAACTCACAATAAATATAATAAAGGTAAGGGACATAATAAAAAATGCTTAAAAGATTTTATCCTGATGAATATGTAGCTTCTACTTATGATATTGATTTTAAGAAATTATACACAGACGGATATCGAGGAATTATTTTTGATGTTGATAATACATTAGTGCCTCATGGGGCACCGGCTGATAAGAGGAGCATTGAATTATTCAAGCAATTATCATCCTTAGGTTACAAGACCATGTTATTATCCAATAATAAGGAACCAAGGGTAAAGATGTTTGCGGATAAGGTTAATTCGGATTATATTTTCAAAGCAAATAAACCATCCACAGTCAATTACATAAAGGCTATGGAGCGGATGCATACAACAGCAGACCATACTCTTTTCGTAGGGGATCAGCTATTTACCGATGTATGGGGAGCAAACAGGGCAGGTATTAAGACTTATCTAGTGAAACCCATCCATCCCAGTGAAGAGATACAAATTGTATTGAAAAGAAAATTAGAAAAGATTGTTTTATTTTTCTATGAAAGACAGGAAAAGAATGGAAGATAGTAAAGTGGGACAGATTAATGGAAGTACAAGAACATGCGGTCTAATCGGTAATCCGGTGGAACATACCATGTCTCCGATGATTCATAATACATTGGCAGATATGGAAAAGCGTAATATGGTTTATGTTCCCTTCCATGTTAGGGCAGGAAATGTAGAACAGGCAGTAAACGGTGCGTATGCACTTAATATATTGGGTCTGAATGTCACAGTACCTTATAAAAGTGAGGTAATCCCATATCTTTCCAATGTGGATGATATGGCGGAGAAAATAGGAGCCGTTAATACTTTGGTTCGGACGGAACATGGATACAAAGGATATAATACTGATATATTGGGGTTATATCGAGCAATGTGCAGTGAAAATATAAGCTTGCAGGATGAACATGTCATCATTTTAGGTGCCGGTGGTGCGGCAAGAGCAGTTGCTTTTCTTTGTTTAATTAAGGGTGCGGCTCATGTTTATATTTTAAACCGTACATTGGAAAAAGCAGAGGAAGTAGCCGGAGAGGTGAATCATGCCCTTGATACTCATTGTGTCAGCGCTATGCCCCTTGCGGATTATCAGATGCTTCCTAAGGAGAGGAAATATCTAGCAATACAGGCAACAAGCGTAGGTTTATATCCGAATGTTGATGATGTGGTAATAGCGGATACCGCGTTCTATCATAGAATACATACGGGTTATGATTTGATATACAAGCCTTCAAATACGAGGTTCATGTCTCTGGTTAAGGCGGCAGGAGGACAGGCTTATCATGGTCTGAAAATGCTATTGTATCAAGGGGTGATTGCGTATGAGTTATGGAATCATGTATCAGTTAAGGAAGAAGATGCACTGGCCATATACAGTAAGATGAAAGAGACAATGGGTGTAATAGACACATGAATAATATAGTTTTAATAGGTTTTATGGGATCGGGAAAGACCAGTATAGGAATCCGCTTATCATATAAAATGCGTAAGACAATGATTGATACGGACAAGATGATTGAAAAACTAGAAGATATGGCTGTTTCGGAAATATTTGAACAGTACGGGGAAGCGGCTTTTAGGCGGATGGAAACAGAGTCCTTACATAAGCTGATGGAAGAAACGGATGATAACATTATTTCCGTAGGTGGTGGGTTACCGCTGCTAAGTGAGAACAGGGAATTACTCAGAAAGCTAGGAATCGTAGTATATTTGCGGGTAACAGCGAAAACAGTATGTGAGAGGCTTGCAGATGATGAGAGCAGACCACTTCTGAAAGGCGATAATCCGGAAAAAAAGGTAAGTGAACTTTTAGAAAAAAGATCTTCGGTGTATGAAAGTGTTGCTGATGTAATAGTAGATGTGGACGGTAAGACATTTGAAGAGGTGATGGATGAAATAATAGAAAAAACGGAGGAATGCAGCAATGAATCTGCTTGTGATTAACGGTCCTAATATTAATTTTCTGGGAATCAGAGAGAAGAGTGTTTATGGTGCGGAAGATTATGATTATCTTAAAGCTATGATTGCGGCAAAGGGCGAGGAAGCCAATTGCAGTATTGAAGTTTTTCAGAGTAATCATGAAGGTGCGATAATAGACCGTATCCAGGAAGCTTATTTTGATGGTACGGAAGGAATTGTCATTAATCCCGGAGCCTATACACATTACAGCTATGCCATCAGGGACGCACTTGCCAGCATAATGGTTCCTAAGGTGGAGATACATATTTCTGATATTACCCAGAGAGAGGAATTCCGGAAAGTATCAGTTACAGCACCGGTGTGTGATAAACAAATATATGGACATGGTTTAAAAGGGTACTTGGAGGCCATTGATTTTTGTTTGACAGCTAAGAATTTTTAGTATAAACTATTAAAGAATTATAGTGAAAATTTAGGAGGAATATTTTATGATTTCTGCAGGTGATTTCAGAAATGGTATTACTATTGAATTAGATAATAATATCTACCAGATCGTAGAGTTTCAGCATGTTAAACCGGGTAAAGGAGCTGCGTTTGTAAGAACGAAGCTTAGAAATATAATAAATGGTGGCATGATAGAGAAAACATTCAGACCTACTGAGAAATGTCCGCAAGCACGTATTGATAGAAAAGATATGCAGTACTTATATTCAGATGGTGACTTATTTCACTTTATGGATGTATCAACCTATGAGCAAATTGCATTAGATGAAGATGCAGTAGGTGATACTCTTAAGTTTGTAAAAGAGAATGAAATGGTTAAAGTATGTTCTCACAATGGAAATGTTTTTGCCATTGAGCCGCCTCTGTTCGTAGAACTGGAGATTACAAATACTGAACCGGGATTTAAGGGAGATACGGCACAGGGAGCTACAAAGCCTGCTGTTGTTGAAACGGGAGCTACCGTATATGTTCCTTTATTCGTAGAACAGAATGACGTAATTAAAATCGACACCAGATCAGGAGATTATCTTTCCAGAGTATAACTTTGGTGCCAACTATCATTTAGCTTTTAAGACAATGGATTTTTTGCCATTGTCTTTTCTTTTTACCAAGTTTAATATCTAACATCAAATCTTGATGCACTTCATTACGGTACGTTGTTACCAAAATCACACTAACCTACATGTCGCATCGCGACGCAAAAATCAATGTGAAGAATGCGCCCTTTGCATTCTTCCGTGTGAGATTTAGTTATTCTTAGGTGACGTTCTTTGGCACCTTAGAATATCTTCTCACACTAATAAAACGAATAATTAAAGAGAGGATTATATATGAACATGATCGAATTTTGCGAAAAAGTAAAGAATGAATTAGTACAATATCTGGGAGAGGAGGTAACCGTATCAGTAAATCAGATAACGAAGAATAACGGGATTATTCTTAATAGTGTTATCATAACGAGAAAAGAAAGAAATCTGTCCCCGAATATATACTTGGATGAACAATTTGAAGCCTATAAACAAGGAAAGAAATTTTCTGAAATCATCACTGAGATTTTAAGAACCTATGAAAAAAGTGAACAGGATGAGAATTTGAATATGGACTTTTTCTTAAGTTATGAACAGATGAAGGAAAGAGTGGTATACAAAATAATAGGATATAAGAAGAATGAAAAATTATTAGAAAATGTGCCTCATATTGTTTTTCTGGATATGGTAATCGTATTTTATTGTTATGTACCAGGGAAAGAACAGCTTGGCAATGCAACAATCTTAATCTATAATAACCATCTGTCCATGTGGGAGGTAACAAAAGAGCAGCTCTATGAGGATGCCGTGAAGAATACAAAGCGGATTCTTCCCCTGAAAGTACTTTCCATTGAGAAAATTATGGAAGAGATTTTTGCCGAAGACTTGAAAAAGGAGTTTTATGTCAAGGAGGATGAACTGGATGGGATCATTCCGGAGGAAGAGTGGTTCGACAAGGCTGCAAGACAATTATTATCCTCCGTCACTGATTATAAGAAGGGAAGCGAAATGTTTGTCATGGGAAATGAGTATAAGCTTTTTGGCGCTATTGCTATCTTATATGAAGGTGCATTAGAAGCATTCTCCCAAAGTTTTTCCAAAGATATTTACATACTGCCCAGTTCTATTCACGAGGTAATACTTGTACCCAGCAACAATGAGGAAATTGCAGAATCATTATGGAACATGGTCTGTGAAATCAATAAGACTCAAGTTGACCCGGAAGAGGTTCTTACAGATTCTCTCTATTTTTATTCAAGAAAAAAGAAATATATAGAGCAAGTATTCTAATAATCCAACTTTTACCTAATACATGCGTTCACAAAAAGTACACTAGACAATAATAATTTCATATGATATTATATTCAGAGTGATGTAACAAATTTGTAACATATTAAAATAAGATTAATTATTATGCACTCGTAGTCTAATGGATAGAACGGAGGCCTCCGACGCCTTTAATGCAGGTTCGATTCCTGCCGGGTGCATTACATCACTCTGAAATTAGTTTAAAAGGAAAATAAGAAAGGATGTATTTTATGAGCAAGCATAGAAAAACATCTATGGGCAACAGCATAAAAGAACGCTTAGAAGATATTAAAGATTGGGTTTTTGACCATTTAAAAATTGTAATGCCGGTGGTATTACTAATTTGTGTAGGAATTACTGTTATCATAGCAATCAATGCGAATAAAAAAGCAGCGGCGGAGGCGGAAGCGCAGATTGCCGATAATGCAAATATAGCAGAGGCGTCTGTGATACAAGAGGAGATGGAAGAAATACCGGAAGCGATTTTAGAAGAGGATGCTTATCCCAAAGTAAACGAATTAATCAGCAAATATTACGAAGCTCGTACCAACGGGGATGTTGAAACGATTGCTGTACTTAATCCATTTATCAAAGAAACAGAGAAGATTCGTATACAAGAAACAAGCAAATATATTGAAACATATCAGGATTTGAAGGTATACACGAAAGCTGGTATTGTGGAGGATACTTTCTTGGCTTATGTATATTCTAAGATTAAGTTTGATGAGTATGAACAGGCGATACCGGGTATGGAGGCATATTATGTATGTCCCGATGAAAATGGAAATTACTATATCAACGAGGGTGAAGACAATAAGGTAATCACCGACTACATTAAAGAACTATCTCTTCAGGACGATGTTATAGAATTAAATAATAAGATTGCTGTTGAATTTAATGAACTTTTGGAAATAGATGACGAAGTAAATGCCTTTTTAGTTGATGTGAAAACCCGTATTGATGAATCTGTCGGAGAAGTTCTGGCCAAAGCTGAAGCTGCCGAAACAGAGGAACAGACAGAAGAACCGCCAGAAGAAGATATTGTCTCAGAAGGTTTAGAGGATACGGAAGTTGCTGACGCAGAAACGACAAATGTAGTAAAGACAGTGCGCGCTATTGATGTTGTAAATATAAGAAGTTCTGACAGTGAGACCGCAGATAAGCTTGGAAAAGCACAGATTGGTGATGAATTCAAATTATTAGAGGAAAAAGGGAATGGCTGGAGTAAGATAACCTATGAGGGAAAAGATGGCTATATTAAATCCCAATACCTTGAAGTAGAGTCAGAGGAAGAGATTACCTCTGAGCAAACCGCTGAAACTACAAATACGGAATCAACAAATACTCCTGCGGGCGATGGTAAGACAGTTACAGTAATTGATAATGTAAATGTCAGAAAATCCGCAAGTGAAACTGGAGAAAAGCTGGGTCTTGTATATATCGGTGAAAAGCTTGAACTTATAATGAAACAGGCAGATGGTTGGACTAAAGTTAAGTATAAAAATCAAACAGCATATGTTAAGTCAGAATATGTTGAATAAATCAATAATGAAAAGAGAATACTGTAAATAAAAGAAATATGAAAGATGTAAGTATACCACAATGCTTACATCTTTTGTTTTTGGTTATGGAAAGGCATGGTTTTATTATGAAAAAAGACGATATCGAGGTTCTAAGAGAAGTGCAGAAGAACACTGAAATGGCAATAAAGGCTATCGATACCATCAGTGAAAAAGTATATGATGACAGCATGGCGATACAGTTATCCAGGCAATCCCTGAAGTATTCAGAAATCCATAATAAAGCGCTTAATAAGATTTTGGAAGGGAAAGCAGAGCCATATCGTACCAATGGTGTCAGTCAGTTAATGCTGGTGGGAGGTATCCACTCCAATACTATGTTTGATACAAGCACGAGCCATATTGCGGAAATGATGATTCAGGGGAGTAATAAAGGGATAACCGGAATGTGTAAATCGTTAAATCATCATGGGTATGCAGGCAATGATTCACTGGAGATTGCAAAAGAATTGATGGACTTTGAAGAAAAAAATATTGAGCGATTAAAGAAGTATTTATAATTGTATACAAGTATCATTGTACAATATAACTAAAAAATGGTAAGTTTCAGGATAAAATTTTTACAACCGATAATCTAATGTTTTATTGTGCAATTAAAAATGACATTATATAATAAAACGTGGAGAAAGGAATGTAAAGGAGGACACGTAGATGTCATATGTTGATGAGGTATTAGATTTAGTAGTAGCAAAGAATCCTGCACAGCCGGAATTTATTCAAGCGGTAAAAGAGGTTTTGGAATCCCTTCGTGTAGTGATTGAGGAGAATGAGGAAGCATATAAAAAAGATGCTCTATTAGAAAGACTGGTGATACCGGAACGAATCATAATGTTTCGAATTCCGTGGATGGATGATACAGGGCAGGTACAAGTAAATAATGGTTTTCGTGTACAGTTTAACAGTGCAATCGGACCATATAAAGGTGGTTTAAGATTCCATCCATCAGTTAATCTTAGCATCATCAAATTCCTAGGATTTGAACAAATATTCAAGAACTCTCTGACGGGTCTCCCGATTGGCGGCGGTAAAGGTGGTTCAGACTTTGATCCGAAGGGTAAATCTGATAGAGAGGTTATGGCTTTCTGTCAAAGCTTTATGACAGAATTATATAGACATATCGGTGCGAATACTGATGTTCCTGCCGGAGATATCGGCGTGGGAGCTAGAGAAATAGGTTATATGTACGGGCAATATAAGAGAATCGGAAACAGCTATGAAGGTGTGCTAACAGGAAAAGGCCTTACATACGGCGGTTCTTTGGAAAGAAAACAGGCGACAGGGTATGGTTTACTATATCTAACCGCCGAAATGTTAAAATGTAATGACAAAGATATTACAGGAAAAACAATTGCAGTATCCGGTGCCGGTAATGTAGCGATTTATGCCATCGAAAAGGCACAGCAGCTGGGAGGCAAACCAATTACATGTTCTGACTCTGTAGGTTGGATTTATGACCCGGAAGGAATTGATCTTTCCTTACTAAAGGAAGTAAAAGAAGTGAAAAGGGCGAGACTTTCAGAATATGCAGCAGCAAGACCCAGCGCCAAGTATTATGAGAATAAGGATGGCAGCACCGCAGGGATCTGGAGCATGAAATGTGATATTGCCCTGCCATGTGCCACTCAGAATGAACTTCATCTGGAAGATGCCAAGGCACTGGTAGCCAATGGCTGCTTTGCGGTAGCAGAAGGGGCAAATATGCCTACAACGTTAGAGGCTACGGAATATTTCCAGGAGAATGGTGTTTTATTCTGTCCGGGTAAAGCATCCAATGCCGGAGGTGTAGCAACATCTGCTTTGGAAATGAGCCAGAATAGTGGAAGGTTGAGTTGGACATTTGAAGAGGTAGACAACAGATTAAAAGCAATCATGGTTAATATTTTCAATAGCCTGAATGAAGCGTCCATGAAATATGGTATGGAAGGCAATTATGTTGCAGGAGCTAATATCGCAGGCTTCTTAAAGGTAGCAGAGGCTATGATGGCACAGGGTGTCGTATAACGCATAAATATACAAAAAATGAGAATCCCACATGTTGCTGGATAGGCATGTTTGTGGGATTCTTTTATTTTTAGGTGGTTCGTTCTTGGTTGCACTGCTTGCCTATATAGATAGGAACAACAAGTGAAATAAATAAGCCACTCTTGTCTTAGCCGGACGAGTGACTTATTTTTTGCATTCACGAGGCTAACCACTTTGTGGACGATAGAGTGAGATACTAATATACGTGTAATATATAAAAACGGGATGAAAGCCAGTAAATATACGGTTCTCCGTGCAGAGGCGATGACAGCACATGGGAATTGTATAAGTTTAAAATTGATGAACCTTTCGTTGATTGCCTACAGAAAGATAAGTGTGGTACAATAGGTAAGTAAATTTAAAATGAGAATAATAAAATGAGAGTTGGAAAATAGATGGCAGATCAAAAAGAACGATTGAATAAGTATCTGGCGGAATGTGGCATATGCTCAAGAAGGGAAGCGGATCGCTTAATTTCTGAGGGACGGGTGAGAGTCAACGGAATCCCTGCGGTAATGGGTATCAAGGTGTCGGACAGTGATAGTATTACTTTGAATGGAAAACCGGTAAAGGGTAAAAATAAAAAAGTGGTTTTAGCATATTATAAACCAATAGGGGTTACTTGTACCGAAAGGGATAGATTTGCGGAAAAGAAGATAAGTGATGTATTAAAATATCCCGTTCGCTTGACGTATGCGGGGAGGCTGGATAAGGATTCGGAAGGTCTGCTTATTATGACCAATGACGGAGAACTCATTGACGCTATGATGCGGGGAGCCAACAGACACGATAAAGAATATATCGTTAAAGTAGATAAAGAAATAACACAGGATTTTTTAAAGGATATGGCAGGGGGAATCTATATCAAAGACTTAGATATCACAACAAGACCATGTGATATTTCTAAGATAGGTAAGTTTACATTTAACATTATTCTGACTCAAGGGGTCAACAGACAGATACGAAGAATGGCAAAGTGCTTAGGATATGAAGTAAAAGCTTTAAAGCGAGTACGAATTATGAACGTTAATCTTGCAAATTTAAAATCCGGTGAATTCCGCACCATAGAAGGGGAAGAACTAGCGGAATTATACGGAAAATGCGGATTGAAGGTTCAATCATCTTAAATCAATATATAGTAGGGAAGAGAAGCTGAATATGAAAGATAGAAATAATAAATTAATTAGGCTAAGAGAACTTACGGATTTGTTAAATGACGCATCCAAAGCTTACTATGCGGAAGATACGGAAATTATGAGCAACTTCGAATACGATAAACTATATGATGAATTAACTGAGTTGGAGATAGAAACACAAACAATTCTAGCTCACAGTCCCACACTACATGTAGGGTATGAAGCAGTAGATGAATTACCCAAAGAAAGACATGAAAGACCGATGCTTTCTTTAGGAAAAACAAAGAGCAGAGAAGATTTGCGGGCATGGCTGCAGGAACAAACAGCATTGTTATCGTGGAAATTAGACGGATTAACCATTGTATTGACATATTCTGACGGAAAACTTGCAAAAGCAGTTACAAGAGGAAACGGAGAAATCGGAGAGGTTATTACGAACAATGCCAGAACTTTTCGCAATTTACCTTTATCCATCCCATATAAAGGTGAATTGATTCTTAGGGGAGAGGCAGTCATTACTTACTCTGATTTTGAGAAAATAAACCTTCAGATTGAAGATGTGGAAGCGAAATATAAAAACCCAAGGAATTTATGCAGTGGTTCCGTCAGACAGCTCAATAATGAAATTACGGCAAGACGTAATGTTAATTTTTTTGCTTTTGGTGTTGTCAAAGCAGATGATATGGACTTCCATAATGAAAGAGAAGCCCAATTTTTATTTTTACAGGAACAGGGGTTTGAAATAGTAGAATATAAAAAAGTAGATAAGAATACGATTGAGGATGCCATTGATTATTTTGAAGAAAATATCAAAGAGTATGACGTACCCTCCGATGGACTTGTCCTAGTATATAATGATATAGGATACGGACAGTCACTGGGAGCAACCGCAAAGTTTCCCAGAGATTCTATTGCATTTAAATGGGAGGATGAAGTTCGGGAAACGATACTGAAAGAAATAGAATGGAGTCCCAGCAGAACAGGGCTGATTAATCCGGTGGCTATTTTTGAACCGGTAGAGCTGGAAGGGACTACGGTGAGCCGTGCATCTGTTCATAACATTAGTATACTCCGTGCACTCAAGCTTGGAATCGGTGATCATATCAGTGTATATAAGGCGAATATGATTATTCCGCAGATTGCAGAGAATCTTACCGGAAGTGATAACATTGAAATCCCTCAAAGTTGCCCGGTATGCGGGGGTGCAACTGAAATAAGAAAAACCAATGATGTGCAGTCACTCTATTGTACCAATGAGGCATGTGATGCCAAGAAGTTAAAGTCCTTTACGTTATTTACCAGCAGAGATGCTATGAATATGGATGGTTTTTCGGAGGCTACCTTAGAGAAGTTTATTGCCAAAGGCTATATCCATGAATATGCGGATATTTTTCATCTTGACCGCTATAAAGAAGAGATTGTACAAA
>CAYXCV010000082.1:0-11847 GCA_964463365.1 uncultured Kineothrix sp. | reverse complement strand
TTTGCCGCCTACAAAATCTTTCCATTCTGGTCTCATTTTGAATAAGCCTCCTATTGAATATTTAAAAGTTTAATTTATATAATACTAATTGCGCAACATCATTATATGTTAATCTTTCTTCATGCGTCAAGCAATGCAGTGTACTTTTTTCGGTACATTCCCTATCTTTTTTAGTATAAAATATAAAATTTTTATTAATAATATAAAGAATTAAGAATAGCTTGAAAGTATTAGGATAAAGTATTATACTATTATCAGTTTTACCCAAAATGGATAAAAACATGAGAGATTTGTTAAAAATCTTTCACGTGGCAAGTTTGTGTCTGCGTTGCGCCTCAAACTTGATACACGTACAAAAGCAGCGCAGAAATGAGGTGAAAAATGGCTGGAGTTAGTAAGGATATGACAATTGGTGATATGTTAAGACAAAATCCTAATGTAGCCCCTGTTCTTATGGAAGCAGGTATGCATTGCCTTGGATGCCCTTCTGCTCAGGGTGAAACGTTGGAAGAAGCAGCGATGGTTCATGGATTAAATATTGAAGATTTAATGGAAAAAATAAACGCGGTATAAATGGATAAATCCATAATGGCTTAAGACATAATAAGTAAAAAAAGGGTGTGTATCTTAATTGATACACACCCTCCGTTTTTTATTTTAAATCTGACTTAAAGACTGCAGTGCATTATCCTTAATGATTGGTTCAAAATGTTCTTCTAAATATGCTTCACTTGCAGAGGCATATTTTTCACTGGTTCCATACTCGGATAAAATATTACATACTTTATTAAATTCAACCGGAGTATGAGTTCCGTTAGAGATTACCAAAATATATTGGCGTCCGGCATCGTTTTTGTATAGTGAATTAACTCCATTATAAAATGGATATAATACGCGGGAAATTCTTGTCACAATACGAATCGAATCAAAAGAAAAGATTCTTGTTAGTTCCTGATTTTCCGGAACGGAAACCAGTGGTTTTTTGCTATTTTGTTTTGTTTGTTTTTCTTCTGTTGAAGAGATGTTCGCTGTTTCTTCCAGTGCATTAGCCAACTTACCATTATGAATCTTCTTAAACAAATCGAGCACATCATCTGCGCCTTCAGAAAGATTGTCTATCATTTCATCCAGATTTTCGTCCGTATCGTGAACAGAAGGTGCAAACTTGGAAAAGCGTGTATCCAGCTCCTCCGGGTCTTCGACTTTTGTAATGATTAAAACGATACATTCGGAATTCAATGGAATGGCTTCTATCATTAACGGAATGTCCTCGGCCTCAAAGCCAAATTCAAATGATGCTTGCTGCATCATATCTCGAAAAAGATTTTTCGCTTTTTCGGTTCCGTATGCGAGTTCACTGATTTTTAATTCACGATCGGCTAAATCTTCTCTGGTAAGAGTACAACGAATCTGATGGTCATTAACTTTTTCAATTTTCATGTTATCACATCCTTACTATAAGATACTGCCATTGTTTTATCTTGTGACTAACCTGAACCTATTTTATCATATAGAATAACACTTTACAGTTAAAAGTATATTATACTCAACTATAATTTAAGTCAATAGAATTGATTCAGTGTTTAAAGAATTTTAATAAAGTTAGAGCTTTTCTTTAAATATCACTTGAAATATTAGGAATAATTGGTTATAATTACATCTACGGAATGCTTCCGGATAATCAGTATCCAAAGGAGGCATGTCAATTCTACAATTTCATTGTATCATTTTAAAGTATAAATTGGAATATGATTCGCTATATTTTATAGTGATTTAATATTACAATCTAATTCTTCATATATATAAAATTTTTATATATTATATAGTATGGAGAAGTCTTACAAGCTTATGTGCTTGTTTCAAAATTAAAATTTTCCAAATATTTTCACGCTATTATAATTCACGAATACTAGTTTTACAAATCTTTATAAGTATATCTTATTAAGAACATTTTATTATTTTGATACAAGTCCGGACATTCCGTTACTATTTATTATAGTCAGTTTATTTATTTCTAAAATTTAATTTGACGTTTTAGTAAAATTATATCACGATTACTTTTGGTCATTAAAATTAAAAAAGTGCTAATAATATAATATTGCCCTATTTGAAAAATGATAACAATAATTCTTTACAAACGTAAGACATAAACCAACATAATTTATAAAACAGGAAGACCCCCGGCTGTTTGCACACAAGAAATATGGAGATATTTAAGATATTATTTATTATTGGCAAAAAAAGTATTAAAAAGTCAAATTTGGTAATGACTGTAAACAAATAGTTTGCTATAATATAGGACGGTTGGAAGTAAGGTTGAAAGAAGGAGCATAGTCATAAATATGAAGAAAATGATTCCGGTTTTAATTGCAGTCGTCCTTATTATAGCGATTTCTGCAATAAGTATTGGTATGAAAATAGTAGATAAATATTCTTATTCTAAAGAGAGAGAGAATCTGGAAGAATATTTTGGTATAGAGAGTGCAGATGAAGTCCCCATTATACTTCAGGATGAACTGATTGAAGAATCTGCAAAGCTTATGGATGGGACTTATTATTTAGATATGACAACAGTGCATAAATATTTTAATGATAGATTTTATGAGGACAAAAATGAGAATCTGTTATTATATACATTGCCTGAAGACACTGTGCGTGTGGAAATAGGTTCATCCCAGTATATAACGAAAGAAGGCAATGGGAATGAAGAATATACAATAGCAAGATATGAGGAAGCCGCAGGTGAAAAGACTCTTTATCTTGCCATAGATTTTGTAAAGAAATATGCGAACTTCTCTTATGAAACATTTACAGAGCCTAATCGTATGCAAATTTATACACAGTGGGATGAGAGGAAAACTGCACAGGTTATTAAGGAAACAGCAGTCCGTTATCAGGGCGGTGTCAAGAGTCCTATTTTGAAAGATATGGTAGTAGATGATGAGGTTATTATTCTGGAAGAGATGGAAACGTGGAGCAAGGTGAAAACCGATGATGCACTGATTGGTTACATTGAGAATAAAAGACTGGATTATTATTCAACAGAAGCTCCGATACCGGTTACTGACTTTGCAGAGCCTGAGTACAAGAATATTTCGAAACCTTATAAGATAAACCTTGGCTGGCATGTGATTGGTGGAACTTTGGGGAATGATACCATTGGAGAGGCAATAGAACAATCAAAAGGAATCAACACCATATCCCCTACTTGGTTTGCTTTAAGCGATAATGAAGGAAATTTCACGAGTTTTGCGACAAAAGAATATGTGACCAAGGCTCATGACAAAGGAATTGAGGTATGGGCACTGATTGATAACTTTACAAATAAAGAAACAGCGGATACGTATGAAATTTTGTCCTATACAAGCAAAAGGGCACATTTAATTGAAAATCTTGTAAATACGGCACTGGAATATAATATAGATGGTATCAATGTTGACTTTGAAGAAATCAGTCAGGATGCAGGGACGCATTTTATTCAATTTATACGGGAACTGTCTGTGGCTTGCAGGGAGCAAGAACTTGTACTATCGATAGATAATTATGTACCCACCGGATATACGGATCACTATGACAGGGAAGAACAGGGTGTGTTTGCTGATTATGTGATTATCATGGGTTATGATGAGCATTACAAAGGAAGTCCAGAGGCTGGAAGTGTAGCTTCTATTGGATTTGTAGAAGAAGGAATTAAGAAAACGGTGGATCAGGTACCGGCAGCAAAGGTAATCAATGCGGTGCCCTTTTATACAAGAATATGGGAAACAAAAGGGGCGGAGCTGCTAAGCAGTGCCGTAGGAATGTATATGGCAGAGGAATTTGTATCCAATCATAAAATGGAATTGCGATGGGATGAAAAGGCTTGCCAGAATTATGCTGAAATACAGGAAGGCGACAGCTTCTATCAAGTATGGTTAGAGGACGAGCAGTCTATCGAAGTAAAATTAAATATCATGCAGAAGTATAATATCGCTGGCGTGGCGGCATGGCGGCTGGGCTTTGAAAAGCCTGCCGTATGGGATGTGATTGGGAATTATCTTAATCAATAGAAATTGTTCATTTTTCGGGCTTATATTTCATAGATTGAAATAACATCAGAATGTAAGTTGTGTGAAATGAATGATAGATGAAAAACAGAAAAAGATTTTAGGGATTGTAATGGCGGCAGTGCTTCTTGTGTCTATGTATTTTGTGGCGAAAGAAGGAGCCGCCTATGTTAATTCGGACAAAGTAATTCCTGAAGACGGCACGAAACAGCAAGCCTGTGTGGTCATTGATGCCGGACACGGAGGGTTTGATCCGGGTAAAGTAGGTATTAACGAAGCTCTTGAAAAGGATATCAACCTTCAGATTGCAGAAAAACTTAAAAAAATTCTTGAGGCTGAGGATGTTAGGGTCATTATGACAAGGACAGATGACACCGGCTTATATAATGAAAATGATTCCAATAAAAAAGTTCAGGATATGCGGCATCGGATAGCCATGATTGAAGAAGCTCGGCCGGATATTGTAGTAAGCATCCATCAGAATAGTTACCATGAAGAGTATGTTCATGGAGCACAGGTGTTTTATTTCTCAAGCAGTGAGCCTAGTAAGACGTTAGCAGAAATGATACAGAAACGGTTTGTTATCAATGTAGATGGTGCCAATAAAAGAGAGGCAAAAGGAAATGACAGCTATTATCTCCTTAAGAAAACTCCCTACCCTATTGTTATAGTAGAGTGTGGTTTTCTTTCTAATAGAGAGGAAGCAGAAAAACTGATCTCACCGGTCTATCAGGAAAAGGCAGCCTGGGCAGTACATATGGGAGTTTTACAATATTTGAATACATATAAATAGAGACAAAAAAAATTCGATATGATATAATATATGGGGTGAAAATATTGAAAACTAAGATAATCCATATGGATGAACAACATATAGATAAAGCAGCTTTAATTGAAGCGGGAGAAATAATTAAAAACGGTGGTTTGGTGGCTTTTCCTACGGAAACAGTATATGGTTTGGGTGGAGATGCTTTAAACGAGAACTCTTCGGAGAAGATATACCGGGCAAAGGGAAGACCTTCCGATAATCCGCTTATTGTACATATCTGCAAGATGGAGGATATGTATCCGATTGTTAGAGAAGTACCGGAGAATGCATTGAAGCTGGCGGAAGCATTTTGGCCCGGTCCGTTAACGATGATACTTTATAAATCAGAAAAGGTTCCTTATACCACGACCGGAGGACTTGAAACTGTGGCAATCAGAATGCCGGGGCATGAAACTGCGCTTGCGTTTATTGAAGCGGCAGGAGGTTATGTGGCGGCGCCCAGTGCCAATACATCAGGCAAACCCAGTCCTACCTTAGCCAAATATGTGGCAGAGGATATGGATGGGAAGATAGATTTGATAATCGACGGGGAGGAAATCGATATTGGCTTGGAATCTACCATAGTAGATCTGACCGGAGATATACCGATGATTCTTCGTCCCGGTTATATTACCAAAGAAATGCTGGAAAGAGTGTTGGGGGAAGTAAGCTTCGATCAAACAATACTTGATAGCCAATCCTTGCAGGCACCAAAAGCCCCCGGTATGAAATATAAGCATTATGCGCCAAAAGGGGATTTGATTATTATTTCCGGTGAACAGCAAAGGGTTGTAGATGAAATTAATAAAAAGACAAAAGTAATGCAAGATAAAGGTAAGACGGTAGGAGTAATCGGGACAGATGAGACGGTTTCTTTTTATATGGCCGATAGTGTGAAAAGTGCCGGAAGCAGAAAGGACGAAGAGTCTATAGCCAAGACCTTATACAAGATGCTGCGGGAATTTGACGATGAAGATATAACGATAATCTATTCAGAGTCCTTTGCCGATGCAGAGGGGATGGGACAAGCAATCATGAACCGGCTGTTAAAAGCAGCGGGACATCATATAGAACAAGTATAAGGTTAGCTAGAAGAAGGGTAGGAATATTATTATGAAATTATGTGTGGCACTGGGATGTGACCATGGTGGATATGATTTAAAACAGATTATTATTAAGTATTTGACAGAGCAGGAAATAGGTTATAAAGATTATGGATGTGCAGATAATAACTCCTGTGATTATCCGGATTACGGACAAGCCGCAGCAAAGGCAGTAGCGGCAAGAGAGTGTGATATCGGTATTGTCATCTGTACCACAGGGATTGGAATTTCTATTACAGCCAATAAAATAAAAGGTATCCGCTGTGCACTGTGTTCTGATGTGGTTAGTGCGAAATTAACCAGAGAGCATAATGATGCCAATATGCTTGCGCTGGGCGCGGGTATTGTCGGTACAAATCTGGCACTGGGAATTGTGGATGCATTTATTCATACGGACTTTCCTAATGAAGAAAAACACAATAGAAGAATAAGCAAAATTGCAGCAATAGAAAATTAAATATGACTTACGAAGGGTACACAGGAGGTATTGCAATGTCAAGAGTAATTATTATGAACCACCCGCTGATTCAGCACAAAATAGGATACATCAGACGAAAGGAAACCGGGACAAAAGATTTCAGACAGACAATTAGTGAGATTGCGATGCTGATATGTTATGAGGCAACCAGACATCTGCAACTGGCAGATGTAGAAGTGGAAACACCCATTTGTGGAATGGTAGCCAAGGAATTAAAGGGTAAAAAAATGGCTCTTGTTCCGATTCTGCGTGCGGGTCTCGGTATGGTGGATGGTATTCTTGGATTGATTCCCGCGGCTAAAGTGGGGCATATTGGTTTGTATAGAAATCCGGATACTTTAGATCCGGTGGAATATTATTGCAAGCTTCCGGCGGATTGTGCGGAGCGGGAGGTATTTGTTGTGGATCCTATGCTTGCTACCGGTGGATCTTCCGTGGCAGCTATCCGGATGCTAAAGGATAGAGGGTGTAAAAGTATACATTTTATGTGCATTATAGCAGCACCGGAGGGAGTTAAGAAGATGGAGGAGGCTCATCCGGATGTGGATATGTATATCGGTGCTTTGGATGAACGGCTTAACGACCATGGATATATCGTTCCCGGACTGGGAGATGCCGGAGACCGAATTTTTGGTACGAAATAATGAATGGGAGGACATATGAAGAGAAAGAACTATATAACTTGGGATGAGTACTTTATGGGGGTATCTATGCTTTCGGGGATGCGGTCTAAGGATCCTCATACACAGGTAGGTGCATGTATTGTCAGTGAAGATAATAAGATTTTGTCAATGGGCTATAACGGCTTCCCTTCCGGATGCTCAGATGATGATTTTCCCTGGGATAGAGAAGGGGAGATGTATGATACTAAATATGCCTATGTAACCCACAGTGAGTTGAATGCCATACTGAATTATCGTGGCGGCAGTCTGGATGGGGCAAAGATATATGTTTCTTTATTTCCTTGCAATGAATGTGCAAAGGCAATTATTCAATCCGGAATAAAAACAATTGTATATGACAGTGATAAATATGCTGACACTCCGTCAACGAAAGCTTCTAAGAGAATGCTTGATGCGGCAGGAGTAAGGTATTATCAATATCAAAAAACCGGACGAAATGTGCAGTTGGATATGTAAATAGTCATTACAAACGAAGAGGGAGTATATTAGGCAGGTAGAACATATGAAGCGTACAGGAAAACAGAATACGGCAGTAGTGCTTTTGATAGCATTGCTGGTTGGGTGCTTACCCATAACAACTGCGACTACTGCATATGCATCAGAGGCTACCAGAAAAAAACTGCAGGAAGCGCAAAATGAAAAGAAACAAACCGAGTCAGATCTTAACCAGAAAAAAGAAGATTTGGAAGGTTTGAATGAAGAGAAAGATTCTTTGCAGGGTCATCTAAATACACTAAATGGTAAGCTTCAGGAGGTCAGCGATAATCTTGAAGAATTAGAAAATTTGATTGAAGAGAAAGAAGAAGATATCGAAGAAACGCAAGCTGAGCTGGCTGATGCGAAAGCAACAGAAGAATGGCAGTATGAGTGTATGAAGAAGAGAATACAGTTTATTTATGAAACTCAGGACTATGTAATGATGGAGATGCTTCTTGCTGCTGCTAACTTTGCGGATTTTATAAATAGAAGTGATTACATTGAACAGCTTTCTGCTTATGATAGGAAGAAGCTGGATGAGTATACACAGACAAAGGTAAGAATTGCCGAAGCTGAAAAATTGCTGATAGAAGAGAAGGCGGAACTGGACGATTATAAGGCGGAAGTCGAAGTGGAGAAGAGCCGTGTATCCGGTCTGGTCAGTCAAACCTCAACCAATATATCAGGGAAGAAAAATGAAATAAGTCAGGCAGAAGCAGATGCTGTTGCATATGAAGAGAAAATAAAAGCACAAGAGGAAAGTATTGCTCAGCTTCAAGCAAAGCTTGCAGAAGAAATCAGACTTTCACAATTGGCAGCACAATCGTCATGGCGTGATATATCGGAAGTCAGTTTTGCCGAGGGTGACAGATATCTCCTTGCAAATATTATTTATTGTGAAGCAGGTGGGGAAAGTTATGCCGGACAGCTAGGTGTGGGATCGGTAGTTATTAATCGTGTGCTGAGTTCCGTATACCCTAACTCTGTGGTAGGTGTTATTTATCAGGGTGGTCAGTTTTCCCCTGTGGCAAGCGGACGTCTTGCACTTGCACTGGCAGAAGGAAGGGCAACGGCAAGTTGTTATCAGGCAGCCGATGAGGCAATGAAAGGGCAGACCAATGTGGGAAATTGTGTGTATTTCCGTACTCCCATTGATGGTCTAAACGGAATTAGGATCGGAGGCCATGTATTTTATTAATTATTGCACCCATTAAATAATATCTTCTATATATTGCTGCAACATGTTAAAGTTTCCGCCATAAATAATTTGAAGCAGGTTATTTAAACGAAGGAGGCATTTTTTAAGAAATTCAACACTCAGTGCTCCGCGCTCTAAACAAGTTACTATTTCGTCCAAATCCACTACCTTAACAAATCCATCAGGATAGATCACAACATCTGCTAACAAATCAACAGATGTCAGAGCATTGGACTCGGAATCGAAAATGTACTCTACAATATCGCAATACCAGTAAAGTAAAGAACCATCTTCTCTGTAAAATTTACTCACCTTAAAGCCCTGTTTTAAGAAATAGCAGGAATAACCGTGATGCAGATTTTTCTTAGGACGCAGCGCATTCCACTTAGTGATAATAATGTCATCATCACACTTAAGAATAATGTCATCTTTTAAGTGAATGCATTCATCCGGCATGATTCTTTTACGATATAGAGTAGGATTTGTCATAAAGCCCCCTAATATTCGGTATTTTATTTGATATTTTACTTTATTTTAGTTAAAAAAAGATATATATGCAACAAATACTACTATTGAAAGAATAAAAAGTCAATGGTGAAAAAGTCATAATTACAATATGTCTTTTAGTCAATTTTGCTAGACATATAGTTAAAAAATGGTTATAATCATAACTAATAAAGTCTGATAAGAGAGGTGTGCTATGTGAATTATAAGAAAAATGTTTACCGAGCATTAACAATGATTTCACAATTTGGTATAAATATGCTGGTTCCCATTTTTCTATGTTCTTTTTTGGGGATATATATTGATAAAAAAATAGGAACGTCCTATTGGTTTATAATTCTGTTCTTTGTGGGGGCCTTGGCGGGATTTCGTAATGTATATATTTTTGCCAGGAAAATATATACTATGAAAGGTGAAAGGGATGCAGCGAATGAAAGAAGAAAATCAAAATCAAATAAAAAAACCTAAAATTGATCGAACTTTATTTGAAATGTCCGTCGGAATATTGACTTGGGGAATCATTTGTCAGGTAGTGGGCATATTTCTCGTAGAGGATAAAGGAGCATACAGCATCGGCATATGGCTGGGAGTTCTGATTGCGACGATTTCTGCAGTTCATATGTGGTGGGGACTTGACAAAATGCTGGATTATTCTCAGGAAGCAGCAATGAAAAGGATGCTGAAACATAATATCATCAGATATATATTAATAGCAGCAGTATTAGCCTTTGCTATGATCAGTGGTATTGCCAATCCGTTTGCTGCATTTCTGACATTGATAGGCCTGAAGTTATCAGCATATATGCAACCCTTAACACATAAAGTATGTGTCAGATTCTATAAAGAAAGTGATAGTCAGTAATAATTAATTATAAAATAATAAGGAGGTGAAGAGATGGAATATGGAATCATGTTATCGGCAGCAGAGAAAATAGATTTTATGATACATGGAATTTTTTCTTATGAATTATTTGGACAAACGCTGTGGATAACCACAACCCATGTCTGTGTATTAATCGTAATGATGATTATAATAGGGCTTTGTATCGCTGCCAATCGAACGGTAAAACATGCAACAGAGGTGCCCGGAGCATTTCAGAATTTATTAGAGCTTATTGTTGAGAAGCTTGATCATATGGTAGATGGGGCAATGGGAAAGCATGCGGTTACCTTCCGCAATTATATAGGAACAATATTTATCTTCATATTAATCAGTAACTTTTCGGGTCTTTTTGGACTTCGTCCGCCGACAGCAGATTATGGTGTTACATTTGCACTTGGACTTATAACATTTACGACTATACATTATAACAAATTCAAACATCAAAAGGTAATAGGGGTCATTAAGGGGTTAGGTGAACCGTGGCCATTCTGGGCACCTATTAATGTAATTGGAGATGTTGCAGTACCCATTTCATTGTCCCTGCGTCTTTTTGCTAATGTTCTATCCGGCGTAGTCATGATGGCGCTTATCTATGGACTATTATCTAAAGTAGCAATTATATGGCCGGCGGCACTTCATGTATATTTCGATTTGTTCTCAGGATCAATCCAGACTTATGTATTCTGTATGCTTACAATGACATACGTTGCGGACGCTTGTGCAACTGAGTAATATTAAGAATTATTAATATTAAGAATTATTAATATATAATAAAAAACTATAACTATTTAAATCTAAGGAGGAATTATCAATGGAATTTAACACAAATTTTGTTTATGGATGTTCAGCAATCGGCGCAGGTCTTGCTTTAATCGCAGGTATAGGACCCGGTGTCGGACAGGGAATTGCAGCAGGACATGCTGCAGCAGCAGTAGGAAGAAACCCGGGTGCAAAGTCTGATATTACTTCTACTATGCTATTAGGACAGGCTGTAGCAGAGACAACAGGTCTTTATGGACTGCTTATTGGCATGCTCCTATTATTCGTTAAGCCTTTTACTTAAAAACAAACGAATCTTAGAAAGGAGGCTTACATCTTGAATACTTTAGTTGATGCGAGATTTATGCTGCTGACAAATCAGATGAAACCAAGATTGTTTGATCTGGATTTTCAGCTTCTTGCAGATACAGCACTCATGATTATTGCTGTATTTGTATTGTTTTTAGTGGCATCCAAATATCTATTTAACCCTGTTAGAGATATGATGCAAAGAAGACGGGATAAAATTGATGATGAACTGAGCACAGCAGCCGACGATATGAAAGCCGCAGCGGCACTTAAGGCTGATTATGAAGTAAGATTAAAAGATATTAATAAAGAGGCCGAATCAATACTTAGCGAAGCCCGTAAAAAAGGGATTGCAAATGAAAATCGTATCATTGCGGAAGCAAAAGAAGAAGCGGTAAGAATTATTGAAAGAGCAGAAACAGAAGCTGAGCTTGAGAAGAAAAAAGCAGTGGATGATGTGAAACGCGAAATGATAGTGATTGCATCTCTGATGGCAGGTAAAGTGATAAATGCTTCTGTAGATACGTTAATACAGGATAGTTTAATTGATGAGACACTGAAAGAAATAGGTGAAAGCACATGGCTAAGCTAGTTTCAAA
>CAYXCV010000081.1:0-11907 GCA_964463365.1 uncultured Kineothrix sp. | reverse complement strand
ACACATATTTATCAGCATGTTTTTTTTTAAGTACTTAGCTTGAAAGTGTTTTCATAAGTGAATAAATTTGTTACATTCATAGTATGAATTCATAATAAGAGTAATTATATGAACTCATATAAGAGATGGTATAAAAGGTTTGCTTAAAGTGAAATTTTCACACACAAATTCAGAAAGGCACAGGTGTAATATGAGGTATTTCTTTAATGGTAAAATTGAAAAGTTGAATGACATTTATACAATTCGTATTCCTTTTAATGTTTGGGAAGTATGCAAGCAAAGAGATGTTATTCAAGCAGAAATAGTTTTAGATAATAAAATTATAAAATGTGAACTGCTACCAGAAGAAAAAGGTAACTATAAAATTCATTTGGATGAAGAATCAATTGATCATATTGATATTGATTTGGATCATAAAATATTGCTTCATGTTGCAGGAAGTCTCATTCAAATAAATCAAAACAGCCCATACTCTCTGGATAATCCAATCCGTAAAATTGACAGTATCGGTATTATTGTTCAACCTAAGGATGGACTTTGCGGGCAAGCATGTGTTGCAATGCTGGCAGGGGTTACGATTGCAGAAGTAATGAGCGTTATGGATTGCCGTGAATGGCAGGCTACTATGGGGAAGGTAATCTCAGCACTTAACTATTATGGTATTGGTCACTCTGATATCATAATGTATAGTGAGGGACCGGATGTTGTTCTTCCCAAATGTTGTATCATCATGGAAAAACTAGGTCGCTTCTGTCATTATCTTGTTTATTTTGACGGGCTTTTCTATGATCCAACCCTTGGTGTTATCGATTCATATGATACGACAAAATTATTAGGTTATTTGGAAATAAAAGTAGATTAAGTATCTCTATAAGATTGACACTTTTGCATTATCACATTATGCTAATGTAGTACCCAATATTTATTTTTACTATTAAAGGGAGGAATCACTATATGGAAATGAAGTTTTATAAATGCAGTCACTGTGGAAACATTATCACGTTTCTTGAAGACAAAGGCGTTCCAGTTATTTGCTGCGGTGAGAAAATGATGGAACTTACAGCAAATACATCCGACGGCGCTACGGAAAAACATGTTCCAGTATACTCTATTGATGGAACAATCGTAAACGTTTCAATCGGTTCTGCTGCACATCCTATGTTAGCAGAACACTATATTCAATGGGTTGTACTCTTAACCAAGCAGGGCAGCCAAGTTAAATATTTATCACCGGGTTCTGAACCTAAGGTTACATTTTCAATCACTGAAGATGATGAAGTTGAAGCAGTTTATGAATACTGTAATTTACATGGACTCTGGTTAGCGAAATAACTGATGCACATAATAAAAAGGATGGCTGAGCCATCCTTTTTATCTGCTTTCAAATATTAACTAATAGTAATTTCAAATAAAATGATAGGCAGAGTCTGAAATCAGATTCTGCCTACCTTAACCCCTTTTACATGGAAAGGACACTTGCGTTATGGTACTCTTCCATGTTTCAAATATTAGTATTAATCTTTTTTAAGAAATTCTTTGCGTACACTATCCGGCATTTTTACTTCATGAACAGCTATTGGATAACTTTTACCAACCGTATTGTCTACTGTGTAACGTGCCGCATTGATAATTTTGTTAACTAATTTTTTTTCTAAACTCTTTTTCATTTGTTCATCTCCTTTTCCCGAATCATAATTTGTATTATATCTTTTATTTATAAAAATTGTTAAAATATGCATCAAACGTTACTATTTTGACCCCAAGTGTATAAAATACCGGTTTTTCTTTACTCAAACTTCATCTAATGCTATTATCTAGTTAGTAAAATATTCCATAAATATATTAATATATTATCAAAAGGGAAGCAAAAGAACATGAATTTAACAATGATATTTATAATCATAAATGTAATTAATGCATTGATATTAACTTATGCAATGACAAATATGATTTTATACCCAATTAAACGAGCGAATAAAGTATTTGTATTTTTATATCTCGCCTTCTGTCTAGCTTTTTTGGGAAATTATCTCGGACAAGAAGTTACATTCTTTACTATTGGTGGTGCTTTACTAATTATTGCTGCTTCTGAGAGACATTTTATATCAAATGCAATTTTTTCATTAGCAGGTTATTTACTAGCTGTTCTTTTCAATAATATTGTAATGGTTCCATTTAATCTCTTAGGTATCACTATTACCCATTTGAGTTATAGCTTTTTATATTCACTATTATTTATTACTTTATATGGTATCTTTACTTTTATATTAACTTACTTCCTTGGCAAGCTTTTAAGATTAAAATTTATAAATAGTTTTTTATTTATCTCCAAAAGAGCGCAGCTTCTATTATTTCTGGAGGCAATCACTTGCTTTATTATATTCGCTTTAAATATTGTTCAAGGTGAAAAAGAAGGATATCCGCCTGATATAATCTATTTTAATACTATACTTTTTGGTGTTTTCTTTGTAATTACTTTATTTATATTATTCTTTTGTATTCGTATCTTAGAAAATAATCAAAAATTACAAACCGAACGGCAAAAGCAATTGGATATGGAAGAATATATGAAAAAGCTTGAAGATTCCTATCAAGATATGAGAATATTTAAGCATGATTATATAAATTTACTATCCACTATGCAGCTTCTTATTGATGAAGACGAAACCGATAAGCTGAAAAACTTATTTTATACTCGCATTCTACCGAGCAGTCAGAAGCTCGCCGGCAAAGATGCTATTATCGGTAAGCTAAGTAATATTAAGCATTTAGAACTAAAAGGTATACTCTATTCAAAAATATTATCTGCTATGAATCAGGATATTAATATTACATTAGAAATCCAAGAAGAAATTCATCATATCTCAATGGAAATGCTGGATCTGGTAACTGTTATAGGAATTTTTATGGATAATGCGATTGAAGCAGCATTGGTAACCGAAGATAAGAATCTGACGGTAATCATTATGGACAATGAGGTGTCAGTGACTATCATAATATCAAATTCCGCGCCTGATATTGATGTTAATTTAGATGAAATCTATTATAGAGATATTACTTATAAGGAAAATCATAGCGGTCTGGGACTATATAGTGCTATAACAATACTGAACAAGTATAATAATACGATTCATTCTACTACATATAAAAATCATATTTTTACTCAGTCGCTTGAAATATGTAATATACTATGATCCACTATAATACTAATGAGGTGATATGTCTTGATTCCAATATACCTGTGCGAAGATGATTCGCAACAACTAGAACTATGGACAAAAATGATTCAAAATACTGTACTAATTTCAGAATGGGATATGAAGGTAAAGGCTGCCTGCACTACTCCCGAAGGTCTTTTAAGTAAAATAAACAAAAGTAAACCTGAGAATGCTATCTACTTTTTAGATGTTGATTTAAAAAGCAAGTTAAGTGGGATTGAATTAGCAGTAGAAATAAGAAAATATGACCCAAGAGCTTTCATTATCTTTGTGACTACACACGGAGAGATGGCGTACCATACTTTTAAGTATAAAGTTGAACCTCTCGGATATATTATTAAAGATTCTCCTGATTTTAAAGACCAAATAAAGGATTGTCTTTTAAACGTTTATGAAAAATATCAAGTTCCAAATAATCCGATTTCTGATATTCTTACCGTACGCATGGAACGCAAAGTACTGATAGTACCTTTTGATGATATCTATTATATTGAACCATCTCAGCTATCACATAAAGTCAAGCTGCATAAAAGTTATGAAATATTAGAATTCTCTTCCACACTGGCAGAAGTTAAAGCAAAACTGGATGACCGATTTGTGATGTGTCATAAAGCATATATCGTGAACTGCAATCATATCCGCAGAGTAGATAAGAACAGCTTTACCGTCTATCTTGATAATGACAAAAGCTGTCCTTGTTCTGTACGTCTATGCACACCGCTCTGCCGCAGATTGGAAGAGCTGAATATAATGGTATAAAGTTGCCTTAGCTCTTTTTAACAAATTCCGTAGAGCATTTCGGACATTTAATTGCGATCTTTCCCTTGCCTTTGGGAATTCTAATTTTTTGTTTACAACTGGGACATTTATAAATGTGGTGCGTCTTTCTTTGACGCATCTCATTTATTTTTTTATTATAAAATCTTCTGATACCTTCCGTTGACTTCTGAAACATTTGATTCTCCGCATACCGCTTAGAATAATTTTTGGATAATGTCCGGAAGTAGGAGTATATCAATGCTACCAACGCAATCACATACAATAAATTCCATCTGGTAAATAGTGATAATACCATTGAAACCATTGCTGATATCAGTAAAAATCTGTTGAAAGAATCCGGTCCGTAACTACCATATCTGCCTTGCATAAAACGCATTACTTTTTCCCGCACAATAAAACTCCTCTTTTCCAGTGAATTTTGATTAACATACTCACTATTCTAAATCTTTCAGTCAAAAATGCAATTAAATGCTTCACAAATTTTAATTAAATATTGGTAAATTATTCTGTGCTGCCGCTCTTATACTATCTAAGCATTATCTGACCTAAGCCTAAGGCATATGCTACTAAATATAAAAGTAAGATATGTGCCGGATAGAAAACATAGAAGAGCCACTTAATATTGAGTCCTCTCTTACCATTGTATAATCGGATGGGTATCAGTGCAAAGAATGCTGTTATCTCTGTGATACTCAAAGTAGTAAGCGCTGCACAGCCAAGTAACGATCCGAATACTTTTCTATGACGGAACAGATACATAACCGTAATTGTAAGAACTCCGATTGCGCCGTAATCGCATCGCATAATTTCTGCCAGTGCCATACCGCCTAATAAAATCACGGCAAATACAATAAGCCTCAGAGCTTTATTCCATTCCCTCTTATTCTCTATGAATCGGAAGCCTATCATAACCAAAAGACCGATCAATAGAGTGAAAAACACATTTTGATATCCCCAGTATATAGGTTCACCTACAAATCCAATATCAAACGGGATCTCAGAGATTAGAGCAAATAAAAATAGTCTGCCTGCATATTTCTTCACATTGCGCGTGTATCCGAAGCCTTCTATCAATAAAAAGCAGAAAATCGGAAACCCCAGTCTGCCGATTAATCTTAATACGATATCAATCATATAGATATCCGCATGTTCCGTAATAAAAGACATCATAGCCTCTTCATTTGCAGTATCGGGAACTCCACTTTGCATGATCATTCTCTCTATAATAACTGCTCCCACATGATCGATGAACATTGTGATAATTGCAATTAGCTTAAGTGTACTTCCGGTAATTCCTCTTTTTTCTTGTACCGTACTTTCTTTTACTGTTGCTTCCATAATCTGAATAACCATGCCCTTTCATAATAATTAATGCATAATAATGCTATATACTATCCAATATAAAGTTTAGATAGTATATAGCATATTATACATTAGGAAATTTTGTCAAGATGCGGATACTATGTGTGTTCTGTGTGTTTTGCGTATTCTGTGTGTTTTGCGTATTCTGTGTGGATGTTTTATGGAAAGCAGCCGATATGGAGTGGCATCCTACTTTAGATTATTAAAGTAGTTTTGTAAGTGTTGTAAAAAGAAAACATATCGTAACACCCACTAATGTGGGAATGATAAATGAGACAAGAACCCATTTGATACTTCCGGTTTCTTTACGAATTGTTAGACAAGTTGTGGCACATGGCCAGTGCATAAGAGAAAAAAGCATCACATTTACCGCAGTTATCCACGTCCATCCATTATCAATAAGCAGCTTCTTCAATACATGGGTATCACTGATATCAACTAAGCTCCCCTGGGCTAAATAAGCCATAATCATAATAGGGATAACAATTTCATTAGCTGGTAATCCTAGGATAAAGGCAAGCAAAATTACTCCATCCATTCCAAGAATTCTTGCAACAGGATTTAAAAATTCTACCATATATGACAGTATCGTCATATCACTGATTTTCAAATTGGCCAGAAGCCATATTAGTATACCTGCCGGTGCCGCCGACACAATCGCACGCCCCAGAACAAACATAGTTCTATCAAAGATGGAACGAATGATTACTTTGCCTACTTGCGGTCTGCGGTAAGGGGGAAGTTCTAAGGTAAAGGAGGAGGGAACTCCTTTTAAAATGGTGAGTGATAAGATTCTTGAAACCAGAAAGGTAACAAATACACTAAGAACAATAAAAGCGCAGAGAAATGCCGCCGACAGTAAGGAGCCTCCTGCTCCTAGGGCACTACCTGTAAAAAACATGGTGATAATGACAATAAGCGTAGGAAACCGTCCGTTGCAGGGAACAAAATTATTGGTAATAATGGCTATCAGCCGCTCTCTGGGGGAATCAATAATCCGGCAGCCAACCACTCCGGCAGCATTACACCCAAAGCCCATGCACATGGTCAGTGCCTGCTTTCCGCAGGCATTGCATTTCTTAAAGCATTTATCCAGATTAAAGGCAACCCGGGGCAAATATCCTGAATCCTCAAGAATCGTAAAAAGCGGAAAGAAGATTGCCATCGGCGGAAGCATAACGGAAACCACCCAGGCCATAACACGATACATGCCATGAACCAGCATTTCCTTTAACATTTCCGGCATGCCTATCCATGTAAAGAATTCAAATATTATTTCTTCCACTCGGAACAGTCCCGTATGAAGCAGCTTTGACGGATAATTTGCACCTGATATGGTCAGCCAGAAGATACCCATCAGAAGCAATAGCATAATGGGAAATCCCGTAAGCCTTCCGGTGAATATTCTGTCCTTTTTACGGTCAGATGCCGCATACTCTTTATTTTCAAATACAACAACTCCCTCACAAATCTCCTCTGCCCTATTCACAAAATACTCCGCAGAGTAATCCTGCTTAGCATGCTTTGGCTTTGGGACCTCACTGTACTTCTCATCTTTCGTATGTACTTTATTGATTACCCGGTAAATGGATTCAATCCCTATATTATTTCTTGCCGCAGTACCAACGACAGGAATCCCAAGGCGATGTTCCAACTCCTTTAAATCAATCTTGATATGCTTCCTTGCAGCCTCATCCATAAGATTCACACAGACAACAGCATGATTTGTTTGATTCAGAATTTGCAGTACCAGGTTCATATTACGTTCCAAGCAGACGGCGTCACATACGATAACTACCACATCAGCTTCCCCTGAACAGATAAAATCTCTCGCCACCTCCTCTTCTGCCGAATGAGGCATCAGAGAATAACAGCCGGGAACATCTACCATGACATAACCTTGATTATTATAGGTGCAATAACCCTGAGCGCTTGCTATTGTCTTACCGGGCCAGTTTCCGGTATGCTGCTTTAATCCCGTCATAGCATTAAAAACCGTACTTTTCCCCACATTCGGATTACCCGCAAGGGCTACTATGATATCACTGTCTTTTCTTTTTCTGATAGTAAGCTCCATATCCACCGCATGGATTCCCACGGACTCTTTACTTAATCCCATTGGCACCTCCTATATCATTACCAATTATTATTTTACCGGATTCCTCACTCCTGATTGCGATGACCGCCCCTTTTATCAAGTAGGCAGCAGGATCTCCAAGAGGACTTAAGTATGCACATTCCACTATGGTTCCCTTAATCAGTCCCATATCCTGAAATCGTCTTTTCATGGCCTCCTCCAAATCAATATCTTCCACGGTTCCTTTTTCACCGGGTTTTAAATGATTCAAGCATATTCTTTTCTGCATAACTGATATCTCCTTCGAATAAGTTAGTTCTATACAACAATGTTTCCTCAAACTAACTTATGCTGATAAATGGAAATTGTTATTAAAATCGAAAGGTATTTTTTATGAGTCGGGAAGACAACTACTATACGTTAAAGGGATATTCCATAAAAGAAAATACACTTGTTACAACTGCCGTGGAGGACTATCTTGAAATGCTCTGTCGGCTGGAAAAAGAATCCAAACCTCTGCGCATTAATTATATTGCGGAAATTTTGCATGTGCGTCCCTCTTCTGCCTCTAAAATGATGAATAATTTAAAAGAGTTGGACTTTGTGGATTTTGAAAAATACGGAGCTATTATGCTTACAGATAAAGGACGGAAATTGGGAAATTACTTTTTATTCAGACATGAAACACTCCACCGCTTCTTCTGCTATCTAAATCATACTGAGAATGAATTAGAGCAGGTTGAAAAGGTGGAGCATTTTATAGACAAGCGTACTATTTATCATATGGTGGAGTTTTTGGATTCAGTCTAATCAACATTCCAGAATTTAAAATTATATACTTCTCCTGTAAGAGCCATCTTTTCAATATGAATATCTTCTCCATTGGTTATATTTTCTCCCTTTTTATAATGTCTGCCTTTGTAATAAAATTTTACGAACTCACCTCTTTTTAATTTAGTTATATCGAATGGATTTCCATCATAATCTTTCATATCCAATGCGGAATCATATGGTATGTTTAATGTGAAATCTCCTTTATATTCACCATCATGAATAGGAGCAGTTAGTATTAACAAATCATTATCATTCTGAGATACATATAATGACTTACCATAAAAAATATTATTATATTTATGATCCATATAAGTTTTATATAATAAACCCGCCATCACCAAAGTGACAAGCAGACAACCAAACATAATAAGCTTATAGCAATTTCTTATAGCTTTTGTTCTATGAATAGAGGCAAATAGGTTCTCAGATATAAGAATATCTTCATCAACTATATCAACATTCTTTTGTGTCTTCTTACTTCGCAAAAGTTCCAGAGCACTCACCCCCAATGCTTCAGCCAAATCTTCAAATAGCGTAATATCAGGATAAGAATATCCATTCTCCCATTTTGACACTGCCTTGTTTGTAACGTGTAATTTCTCAGCCAACTCTTTTTGAGTCAAGCCTTTATCTTTTCTTAAACTATATATGAATTCTCCAAATTGTTTGTTATCCATTCTGCCATCTCCCATGTCAGTATTTTAATATTAGTTTAGCAAAAGACGTCTTACAAAACAATCCACTGTTGGTAGACCATAAAAATATTTGTATTTTTCTCTTGACTCTCACGTTACGTCATAGTATAAGGTATAATCATACCAAAAGTTAACGGAGGTATTCACACAATGAACCTTAAAGTAAATGAAGTGGCAAAGCTTACCGGAGTTACCGTGAGGACACTTCACTATTATGATGAAATTGGATTGCTGCACCCTGGTAATGAATCTGAATCGGGGTATCGGCTTTATGATGAAAATAACCTGGAAGTATTACAGCAGATACTTTTTTTCAGGGAATTAGATTTCCCATTAAATGAAATAAAAGAGATTATAAACAATCCTTACTTCAACAAATCCGAAGCTTTGCACAAACACAGAGAACTGCTTATGAAAAAGCGAAAGCGTCTTGATAGGCTAATTAAACTCACAGACCAAATAATGGAAGGAGAAAACAAGATGAGTTTTAAAGAATTTGATATGAAAGAAATAGAGGAAACAAAAGAAAAATATGGAAAAGAAGCAAAGGAACGCTGGGGCAAAACGGATGCTTATGCTGAGAGTGAACGAAGAACAGCTTCCTATGGGAAAGAAGAATGGGCGGTTATAGACAAAGAAGTAAAAGAAATATTTGCTGCTTTTGCTGACCTCGCCGATAAAAATAAGTCTCCAGACTGTACACAGGCTCAGGAAACTGTAAAACGCTGGCAGGACTGTATTACAAATAACTTTTATCCTTGCAGCAATGAAATACTACAATCCCTTGGCAGTATGTATATTGCTGATGAAAGATTTACTAATAATCTTGATAAATTCGGAGAAGGAACTGCTGAATTTATGGCAAAAGCGATTGAGTTTTATTGCAAAAGATAAATATAATACCCTGAAGGTAAGGCACTGATAACCAGGCTTTACTTTCAGGGTAATTATATTCTTATAATTTATTATGCTATTTGATGAATTTCCTGAATCAAATCCTTTTTATGAGGCTGTTCAAAATATGTTCTGCCAATAATAATTTTACCGGCACCGCTTGCTATGCACCTTTTCGCTCGCTCTGCATCTAATCCTCCGTCTACTGCTATTTTAATATCCCGTTCACCAACCAGCTCTTTTATTTGTTCTATTCTATTGTAAGTAATTTCTTCAAAAAGAGAATTTTCTTCCCCAGGCATTGTGCTCATAATAAGAATCTCTTCCACCCCATCCAGGAAAGGAATAACCCTATCCACTTCCGTGTCGGGAGAAATTGCAATACCGCTTTTTATTCCGCTTTCACTAACATAAGACAGACAGTGTAGCAGTTGTTCGTCAGGAGCGGAATTCAGGTGAAGGGTAATGGTCTCCACTCCCGTATCCATAAAACGCTCTATGATATCTTCTGTAGGATAAAGCATAAAATGAATATCTCTGTTGAGACAAACATAATTACCCAGTTCCTTTGCCCAGCTACTGTTAAATCCAAACAGTGGGACAAAATGTCCGTCCATCACATCTATATGAATGGAATCCGCGTTGTGCTCCTTAATTGTCTTAAGTTCACTACCTATATTAAGAATATCTGCTGCAAATACAGATATTGATATATGAGTCTTCATCAATCTTTTTCCTCCTCAAGAAGTCTGTCCCCCACATCTCCTCCGGGATGAATGAGTAAAAATTGTTTTTTTGAATACCCTCTGATTCTCGTGACTGCGATGGCAATTGCATCAAAAACCGCTGTTACTGCCATTGTGCTGGCAGTAGCAAGCATATTGAAATCATCAGGTTCTTTTTCTATTTTTATTTTTAATAAATAATTAGATTTTTTCGCAAGATAAGAATCCTCTTTCTCTGTCACTGCAATGATAATTGCTTCTTTTTTCTCACATGCATGAATCATCTGGTTAATTTCAGGAGTTGCTCCCCCTTTGGATAAAAGGATTACAACATCTCCCTTCTGTACCACGCCCAAGCCTCCATGCACCGCATCCGCAGGGGATAAGAAAAGTGCAGGGCATTCCACACAACTTAGTGTATGTGCTATTTTTCCGGCAGCAGCACCCGAAGTACCGCAGCCGGAGGTAATAATTTTGCCTTTACAATCTATGATAACATTAGTAACAGCCTCAATCTGAGCCGGGTCGATATCTTTTGCCAGCTTACTGATTGTATCCGCTTCACTCTGTAATGTATGAATAACCGAATCCATTATTTTTGCTGCCATATTAACAATCCTTCCCCTGTCCGTAATATGCCTCCGGTCCAAACTTCCTATTATAGTGTTTATCCATAATTTCCTGTTGTACACGAGGGCATTCTCCATTGGTTGCCGTATAATTGCAATATGCCATCCTGGCCACATACTCCAGTACCTGACTGTGAAGCACTGCATATTCCGGTGTTTTCCCCCATACGAAAGGGGCATGACTATGCACCAGAACAGCCTGCATAGCGTTACAATCTGTATCTTTAAAGGTTTCTAAAATCACCTTTCCGGTATTTTTTTCATAGTCTGAGAATATTTCTTCCGGAGTCATCAGGCGGGTACAAGGAATATCTCCATAGAAGTAATCACAATGTGTGGTTCCATAGCAAGGGATATCTTTACCCATTTGCGCCCACATGGTTGCATATTGAGAATGTGTATGGACAATTCCTCTGATGCCTTTGTCCTTGAACTTCCTGTACAGTTCAATATGGGTATCGGTATCGGTAGAAGGAGTGTAGTCTCCTTCCACAATATTTCCCTTTAAGTCAAGAACCACCATGTGCTCAACCGTCATATCCGAATAAGGAACTCCGCTTGCCTTAATGACCATAAGCTCCGTCTTTTCATCATAACCCGATACATTTCCCCAAGTGGATATCACTAGATTTTTATTCACCAAATCCAGATTGGCGTTAAGCACTTCTTCTTTTAATTTCACTAAATTCAATC
>CAYXCV010000080.1:0-12005 GCA_964463365.1 uncultured Kineothrix sp. | reverse complement strand
TATGGTTTATATCCCATATAATAATATTATACTAAAAATAAAAAGAAAGGATACTATGACTGAACTATTTGAAATTATTGTATACACAAAAATAGATGGTACCAAACCTGTTGAAGAGTTTCTCCAAAATGTTGAAATTAAAATGCGTGCAAAGATTTTCCGAGAAATTTCTCTACTCAAACAAAATGGAAACGAGTTAAGGGAACCACATACGAAACATTTGGATGATGGAATCTTTGAACTTCCAATAAAATTAGGCAGTAACATATCTAGAGTGTTATATTTTTTTATGATTGGACGTAAAATAATACTGACAAATGCTTTTATTAAAAAGACTCATAAAACTCCCTTAAATGAAATTACTTTAGCCAAAAAATATCGAGAAGATTTCAATAATCGCAATCAAGGAGGTGGTAATAATGTATGATGATTTTGACAGAATGCTTGAAAAAGAAATGCAGAATCCAGAGTTTAAAAAAGCATATGAATCATTAGAACCAGAATATACCGTCATGCAGACTCTTATTGATGCTCGAAAGCTAAAAAACATGACGCAGAAACAACTTGCAGATCAGACTGGAATCGACCAAGCAGATATCAGTAAACTAGAACGAGGCCTTAGTAACCCTACATTAAATATGCTAAAACGACTCGCAGACGGATTAGGTATGAGAATAAAACTTGAATTTATTCCTAAAAAATTAAATCAATAAGAATTGGCTTCAAACTTTAAACATTTACAAATATAAAGGGAATATCGCGAACTGACTAAAATTGATAACTTTGCGCAAGTTCGATATAATTTTTAATAGTCTAATTATTTATGTGATGACGGATTCTTCGGAGTCCGTTTTCTGCTTTTAAATAAAAATACTACTCCATAGATTTGCTCATCTATTTTGCAGCGCTCTCCCTTAAAAATAACAATGAAAATATAGTATTTAACATAAAGTACCTTACTGTTTCATGAGAATATACATGAGTAACTTTAATACTTCCTTTCGTACTACCATTGTATTTTAATGTAGCACAAAAGTAAACATGTATATTGATAAATAAAGTATTAAACAATTTTGCTTATGGTATTGGCTTCAAACTTTTATACACCCACAATACAAAAAACCCTGATAAAATCAAGGTTTCTCAATAAAATACATAATGCCGCAAACCGGAATCGAACCGGTACGGGAAATTAATCCCACAGGATTTTAAGTCCTGGGCGTCTGCCAGTTCCGCCACTGCGGCATACCATATGTGTGCATCACAGCACTTACATAACAGTTGTAAAATCACGCGCCAAATTCCATAGGAATTTGTGTGCATCAATTTCATTAGATTTGTTTAACAAATCTAATGGATGGAGGTGGATTCGAACCACCGAAGCAATTTGCAGCAGATTTACAGTCTGTCCCCTTTGGCCACTTGGGTATCCATCCATGCCAAGTTATCCTTAACAATATACATTTATATCATATAGTTACTTAAATTGCAAGAATTTTTTGACTGGCTTTTGACGGTATTTTAAAACAATCGCTGAGGTTGGAGGTAACGTTACCGTTAATCTGCCGTTGACGATTGGATGTTCTTTAGATTCTGTCGTATATCCATCGGCAGTGGTAATAATCAGTTGCTTCATCACACCCATTTTAGGCATGCCTAAGAGCCACACCGACATTTCCTTAGTAATCTCATGGTTATTGTTATTTACAAGGACAATAGACTGCTCTTTTTTATTAAAACGTGCGTATCCTATTACGTTATAATCCGTTTCCTCATACCTTTTAATGGAGCCCGTCAGAAACTCTTCATTTTCTTTATGAATTGCTATCATTGCTTTATGAAAATCAATTAATTCTTTGTCTTCCCTGCCCCAGGGATAAGTTCTTCTGTTATCAGGGTCTGTGAAACCGGTAACACCTGCTTCATCTCCGTAATAAATGGTAGGTGCACCGGGCCAGGTCATCTGTATAACTACCGCTTCTCTGAAAACAGCTTTATTCACATTATGATTTGCTGCCTCCGGACCCAGGGTATTGGTTCTTCCTATCACTTTATTTGTCCTTGTGAGAAATCTGGAATGATCGTGATTGGATAATTGATTCATTGCAATATACAAAGACGACATAGACATATTTATACCATGATGCGTCATCGCTCCCCAGAAATTCTCCGTATGACCATACATATCTTCTCTATGGTCATCACTATGCTTCTGCATACCTGTCAAAAACCATGTAACAGGCTCCATAAAAGCATCATAATTCATGATAGTATCCCATTCATCACCATGAAGCCAATCCCTCGAATTACCGTAATGTTCCGCAATAACAATTGCTTCTGGGTTTGCTTCTTTTACAGCTTTATGAAACTGTTTCCAAAAATAATGATTGTATTCCGGTGAATGACCAAGGTCTGCTGCCACATCCAGCCTCCATCCGTCAGCATTGAAGGGAGGTGAAACCCATTTCTTAGCTATATGCATTACATACCTAAACAAGTTTCTGGAACCCTCATAATTAAGCTTTGGTAAGGTATCGTGTCCCCACCATCCATCATAGGTTTTATTGTATGGCCATGCATTCTCATTATGAAAAGAAAAATAATCATGGTAAGGGCTTTCTTTTTCTATATAAGCGCCCTTTTCATATCCCTCAACATTTTCATAGATTCTCTCTCTATCCATCCACTTATTAAAAGAACCACAGTGATTGAACACACCGTCTAAAATAACCTTCATTCCTCTGCGATGGGCTTCTTCTACCACCTTTATGAATAGCTCATTACTGGCCTCCAGATTCTTTTTATTCGTTACCCTTGTAATATATCTGGAAGCAAAACGATTTTTTGCTCCACGCTCCAGTAGCTCACCTTCATCCTCTACAATCTTTCCAAAATGAGGATCGATATAATCATAATCCTGAATATCATACTTGTGATTAGAAGGCGATACAAATAAAGGATTAAAGTATATTACGTCAATACCCAGATCCTGCAGGTAATCCATCTTATCCAGTACGCCTTGTAAATCTCCGCCGTAGAATTCCCGTATACCTATTTTTGCCGGATACTTATTCCAATCCTCTACCTTTACCGTATTATCACCAATGTAGCGATATTCATCGGTTAGCACATCATTAGACACATCTCCATTATAGAAGCGATCCACAAAAATCTGATACATTACCGCTCCTTTGGCCCATTCCGGAGTCTTATATCCCGGTATCAGACGAAAACTATAGTGACTGTCAATAGTTTTAGCGACTCCGCTAAAATTATAGTAGCACTTTAGTTTTCCTGCATGAATCTCAAAATAATATGATATTTCCCTATTTTCTAATTGCAGTTCATGAGAATAATAGTCAAAATATTGGTCTGATTCCGTTTTAAACATTAAATGCCTTTCATTGTCACATACCAATACTAACTTATCTACATTATTTTTTTCCGTACGGAATTTTATCGTTACTTGCCCATATGCGCTGGGTTCCGGCGGAACTACATAATCTCTCGTCATATCGCTGAATAAAGCTTTCTTATTAAATACCGGACGCATGGTGGATATATAATATTGATTGAACTCATTTTTAGAAGTTCCATGTGAAAACATATTGATTCTCCCTATCAGTAAAATTATTTATGCCTATATTGTTTCTTATGTGGGTTTATAGAATATTATTATACTATATTTTACGAAAGTAAAAAAGACAGCCTTTCGATCCGCTGTCTTTTTTAGAGAAGGTATTTCTTTCTTATGGGGTATAGCAAAAAACTATATAATGTATTGGGGGGGGTTACAAGTAGTATATTATCATAGCCCACCTTTTGCGTAAATACCAAGGATTCACAAATATTACAAAAACGAGTATGTTTTTTTGTGAAAATTGTACAAGAGTATTTCCTAACATTTACGTTCCCATTTAAGACAACTTAAACTTTTATGATTGAAAGAAAGCTTCCGGTTCAGAGTTGTTTTTGTCAAACAAAGCTTCAAACTCTTCTCTGGTTATTTTCTCTTTTGCTAATAATAAATCAGCACACTTATGAAGAATATCATCATTATCCAATATGATAGCTTTTGCTTTCTCATAGCAGCTGCTTATGATACCTTTAACTTCTTTATCTATTTCTCCGGCTACCAATTCACTATGGCTCTTAGTGTGAGCAAGATCACGGCCGATAAATACCTCATCGTCTTCACCATCATAATTAATGATACCGATATTATCTGACATACCATATTTGGTTACCATTTTTCTTGCAACCTTCGTTGCCTTCTTGATATCGCTGGAAGCACCTGTTGTTATGTCATCGAAAATAATTTCCTCAGCAATACGTCCGCCAAGTGATACCATAATTTCCTGAAGCATTCTGCCTCTTGTCATGAACATTTCATCTTTTTCAGGCAAAGGCATTGTATATCCTGCCGCACCCAAACCTGTAGGTATAATAGAGACTGTATATACAGGACCGACATCCGGAAGTACATGGAATAATATTGCATGACCTGCTTCATGGTACGCGGTGATTCTCTTCTCTTTATCGGATACAATACGGCTTTTCTTCTCCGCACCAATACCTACTTTAATGAAAGATCTTCTGATATCTTCCTGTTTCACATAAGTACGGTCACTCATTGCTGCGTGAATTGCTGCTTCATTCATTAAATTCTCCAAATCAGCGCCGGTAAATCCTGCTGTGGTTTGTGCTATCTGCTCCAGATCCACATCCTCTGCCAGAGGTTTGTTCTTGGAGTGTACTTGAAGAATATCCTTTCTTCCCCGCACATCCGGAGGAGAAACGGCAATCTTTCTATCAAAACGTCCCGGTCTTAGAATCGCAGGATCGAGAATATCTACCCTATTTGTGGCAGCCATCACAATAATGCCTTCATTGGCGCCAAAACCATCCATTTCAACAAGCAATTGATTTAAGGTCTGCTCCCTCTCATCATGACCGCCTCCCATACCGGTTCCACGGCGTCTTGCCACTGCGTCAATTTCATCGATAAACACAATACACGGCGAATGCTTCTTGGCCTCTGCGAATAAATCACGAACACGGGAAGCTCCCACACCGACAAACATTTCCACGAAGTCAGAACCTGATATACTGAAAAACGGTACATTTGCTTCTCCTGCTATTGCTTTTGCAAGCAGGGTCTTACCTGTACCCGGAGCACCTTCTAACAACACTCCCTTAGGAATTCTTGCACCGACTTTTGTAAATTTACCCGGCTCTTTTAGAAAATTGATGATTTCTTCCAACTCTTCTTTTTCTTCCTGAAGACCTGCTACATCTTTTAGGGTTACTTTGCTGTCCATAGAAAGTTTCGCCCGGCTCTTGCCAAAATTCATCATCTTTCCGCTGCTGCCGCCGCTTGAATTCTGTGAATTCATCATTACAAAAAAGAAAACACCAACAACAAGCACAAGCAGTATCGGGAATATACTTGTCATAAACCAGCTTTCCCTTGGAATATCCTTAACCGAAGGATCCAGTCCGTAAGAAATCAGCTCTATTTCCACTTCTTCTACATTTGTCGTATATAGTATTTTTTCCTCACCATTATTCAGTGCTACGCGGACAACACCTGTAGGTGTCTCCTTATTTGGCTGAATCATCGCATCCAGAACGATTCCTTCTTCCAAATCCTTTGTTAATTCTCCTCTGGTATAATCTGTTTCCTGCCCGTTCAAACTTCTGAACATCCATGCTGCAAGAAAAAGAAGACCCAGGATTACTATAAAATATGAATTAAAATTCTTCTTATTATTCAATGTTAACCTCCTGTCATCTTTTGAATCCTATCTTATTCTAATCGAATTCAACAACACCGATATAAGGTAAGTTTCTGTATTTTTGATTATAATCCAGACCATAACCTACGACGAATTCATCCGGAATCTGAAATCCGGTATAGTCCACATGTACATCTACCACTCTTCTCTCTGGCTTATCAAGCAGGGTACAGAGTCTTAAACTTTTAGGCCCTCTATCTTCTAACATTTCAAGTAAATAACTAAGTGTTCTTCCGGAATCAATGATATCTTCCACTACCAGAACATCTTTATCCTCAAGCGATTCATCTAAATCTTTGACAATTCTGACAACGCCGCTTGATTTGGTTCCGGTTCCGTAACTGGAAACACTCATAAAATCAAGAGATACCGGTACGCTGATGCTTTTGGCAAGCTCACACATGAAGAAACTTCCACCTTTTAAAACACAAACAAGATGTACCTGTTTTCCCGCATAATCCTTGCTTATCTGTTCTCCTATTTCGTGAATCCTTTTATCAACCGCTTCCTCTGATATCATGATTCTTACTTTCTCTGACATCTTCTAATGTCCTCCTCTGATTTGTACTTTTAAGATTCTCTTAGTATTTTCCGTTACTTTATAATAATGGCTGATCCGATATCCCGGAATCCATAAAATATGGTTTCCATCTGCCAATACATAAAGATTCCCTCGCTGTCTTTTGGGAATCTTTTCTCCAATCATATAATTCTTCAGGGACTTTTGAGATAGTTCTTTGTTAATGATAAGATAATCTCCAGTTTCCCGTGTACGAAACACTAAAGACCTTGTTATTCTATCATAGTCAAACCATTTCGTATATGACTTTTCCGGAATAATATCAGTTTTTTCATATGAATGTAAGGAAAATTCCACTTTTCCGACCCCGGGTACGTATACCGTTTCCGGAATTGTGATAGGTATCGGTTCCCTAACAAGTTCATTTTCTAAAATATTCTCCTCTTCATTTTCAACATACAGAATCAACTGCTCATATTCTTTTGCCGCAATTAACCCATAGGGCAGGGATATCTGTTTACTCCCTTGTTTCCCAAGCAGGCTTTGTATACCCTCTATATGGGCGGATGTAATATCCTTCCGTCCCTTAACCAATTGTTCCAGACATTTAAGTATTACCTGCTTTTGAAGAAATGAATCTTGTTTCAGAAGCACGTTAACATTCAAAACAATCTGAGTTCCATCCTCTGATTCAATACACTCTTTGTATACTTTTGCTGCCTGCTTATTGATATATTCCTCTGTTTCCAGAAATATATCTGCCGCTTCCCACATATGTGCTGCCGCCCCATGACATATTTCTTTCTCGGCAAAAGGAAGAAGATGGTTGCGAATCCGGTTCCTCGTATAAGTATCCTCAAAGTTTGTATGGTCTATACAAAAAGAAACTTGTTTCTCCTCTAAATATCCTTCTACTTCTTCCCGACTCAAACATAGAATTGGACGTATTACATTATTTACAACAGGCTTAATTCCGCTTGCCCCTGAAAGCCCTGTTCCCCTGAACAAATGAAAAAGCATAGTTTCCACACGGTCACCTGCATTATGAGCAACGGCTATCTTACCGGAACCCTGCGGTTCCAGAATTCGATGAAAAGCATGATAGCGGAGCTTTCGACCCGCCTCTTCCTCTGAAATTTTATTATTTTTTGCGTAAGTTATTACATCCTCTTCTACCAAATAGAAAGGAATATCCCGTTCCTGACATAGCTTCTGTACATAAGCCGCATCCTCTGCGGCTTGTTTCCGTATTCCATGATTGACATGAACTACCAACAACTTAAGAGGAATCGTTTCCGCCAATTCATTTAATATTAACAAAAGACACACAGAATCAGCGCCGCCTGATACTCCAACTAATACGGTATCACCCGGCACTAACATCTGATATCTTTCTATATATGCTTTTACTTTCAAAAATATTCTTTGGTTCATAATTGTACCTTATTCTTCGTCTTACTAATTATATTAGTCAAATAATTAGAAAAAATCAATGTTTATCATAAATTCTCCCATAATCCCGTTACCATAACTGTCATATCGTCCCGAATTCTGCCTTTACTTTGATGCAAACAGAAGTTCAGAATATAATTAGCAATTTCCCCGGGGTTCTTTAACGTAATCTTACCTATCATCTCCGGTAGAATGCCTTCCCCTATTCCTTGGGAAAGAGCGTCCAGAATACCGTCTGAGAGCATAATAACATAATCGCCGTCCACAAGTCTTCGTCTTGTTATTTCCATATCAATTTCATAAAAAACACCAAGAGGAAGATTCCTTGCTGAAATTTGGTCTACCAGATGATCTCTTTTAATAAAGGACGGTGCAGAGCCGATCTTAATAAACTCACACACTCCGGTATATAAATCCATCTGACACATGTCCAAAGTAGACATGTTCTGCGCTTCACCGCCGGCAATCAAGGAACCGTTTATCATTTGTACCGCGGTTTCTTTGCTAAAGCCTGCCTCTAAGAATTTCTCTGCTAAATCTACAACGAACTCACTGTCGCTGCATGCCTTTTCTCCGGAACCCATGCCGTCAGATAATACAGCCATAAGGTTCCCCTCTTTTACATCAAGAAAAGAATAATTATCCCCTGATATGGTTTCTGTTTCTTTTACGGCTTTTGCCACTCCTGTAAGAATATGAAAGGTCGGCTCCTCCATATACTGGTAGGAATTCCAATCCTTCGCGACAAATATGGGTGCATTTTTAATGGGTATAAATCTGATATTCAGCAGTACCGATAATAAATCTCCAACCTCCTCAACAGAAGGAGTTGCTCCTTTCATTGCACGCATAACCAGATTCATATCTCTATGCCCGTCTTCCTTCTCTATTAGATTAATATCTCTCAAAAGTACATCTTCTTCTTTTAAGGCATGGGCTAATTGCTTTATTTTACGCTCACTCATATGTATGAACTTATAAGATTCCTCGGCTACCTGGGTCATAATATGCGCCATTTCGTTTAAATGATCCGCCATTAGATCCCTATTTTCTACTAATCTTCTTTTCCATAAATATTCCTGCCTGTCATATAACGCAGATATCTCCTCCTTCTCATTTTCTGACTTCTGCATATCTGAGAATGTATTTGCAAGATCCCTAAAGGAATCAGCATACATCAAAAGCTTTTTCTTTCCATATTCCGGCAATACACTATCAAAGGGTGCATCCCCATTCACAAGCTGCTTTTTCATCACGCATCCCTCCATCATAAATATTTGGTCTATAAAACCATCATTCCTGTAAGGGAATATTATACAAGATGTATATTGCCATATTTGTCAAAAGCAGTATGCGGAATCTATATTTTGTACGACAAAAAATGCAGAAATGGACATTTCTCCATTATCTGCATTAATTATCATCCTTAAAAATTATTTCACCTTCATGCACCAAACCAAGTTTATCCTTCGCTACCTCTTCAATATACTTCTTAGTCTGTGTATACTTTTCATATTCTTCTATGTCTGCTGAGCGTTCCTCTTCCTCTGCAATCTGCTCCTTCAGTACACTTTCTTTGGATTCATATATTGTAAGCTTTTGTTTCAGCTCTATACTCTTTACCGAGACTACAACCAGCAGCATAACGATAACGGTTGTAACTAAGAACATGCCAAATTTATTCTGGCGCTTCTTCCGATAAGCAACTCTTCTCGCCATTATGCTTCCTCCCATAGTTTTTAATGTTTACTTAATGCCATTTTAAGCGTTTTTATATAAACAGTCAACTTCTTCTTCGCATATTTAGTCTTCTTCTTGCCATTATTAAGTAAAAAACTAAAGAATGCTTTCATTCTTCCTAAAAACCATTTAATAGGACGAAAAAGAATTCCACTAATTTTACATATAATATGTATTTCTTTCTGAATTATCTTCGATATCATATGTACAAAATGTTTTCCTATAATGAGTTTATAAACCATCATACCAAGTGCCGCACCAAATACCGCAAACCACCTTAGTATTCCATTATTTTCCTCATACAGCATATAAAAGACCGCAATGGCACAAGTTACCCAGAATATAAAGTCCTCTAAGGATATAAAGAAAAGATTATGCCGCACCAGACGCCTGCATATGAGAATAAAATCATATATAAAAGTAATGATAATACCCATTATAATAGAGTTTAGTAAAAAACAAACCTCATTTATAATATCCTGGCTCATGCATCACCTACTTAAATAATCTGGAAAGGAGGGACTCGCCTTTATTTCCATACCCTGTCACCTCAGAATATGTAAAGCTATCTATCTTTCCATCAATATCTACTTCCCCTTTATCCAATGTCAGACGGCTTACATGCAAATCTTCACCCTTTATCATTAACATTCCCTGATCTGTTTCTAAAAGTACCTCCTTAAGGTCAAATGACAGCACATCATTGACTCCGCTAATAGTACATGTCCTCCTATTTGTGAGCATTAATTTATGTGTACGCTGTTTCACCGCATTCAAATCTTCCATAATAAATCCCCTCCTACAATCTCTTATAGATTATATGAGGGGATTTTTTTAAATATACCGAAACAATTCTTTTGCTTCTTCTTTTCTGACCGTTTCCTGAACATCAAGTACTTCAACTTTTACTTCTTTATTGCCAAACTGAATCGTGATGATATCACCTTGCTTCACATTCGCAGATGCCTTTGCCGGTCTATCATTGATAAACACCCTGCCTGCATCACAGGCTTCATTGGCAATTGTACGCCTCTTAATCAGCCTTGAAACCTTTAAATATTTATCTAATCTCATAACTACACCTCCCCAAGAAGTTCAATTAAACTACTAACTTTAAAAAAGAGTTTGCTAGCAAACTCTGCGCTGACGCGCGGTCACTTCAGTGACATTTTCCACTCGCGCGTCATGCGCATCATCCATTCTCTTTTAATTCCATAGGATTGTATCCTATGGAATTAAAAGAGAACCTGTTGCCAGGTTCTCTGAGATATTAACTGCTTAAATTATGCATTAACAATATCTTTTAAAGCTTTTCCTGCTTTAAACTTAGGAGCCTTAGAAGCTGCAATCTTCATAACTTCGCCGCTCTGAGGATTTCTTCCTTCTCTTGCTGCTCTATTAGTAACTTCAAATGTACCGAATCCTACTAACTGAACTTTACCGTCTTTCTTTAATTCTTCTGCAACAACATCTGTAAAAGCTTTTAAAGCCTTCTCTGCGTCCTTTTTGGATAATCCAGCCTGATCAGCCATAGCTGCAACTAATTCTGTTTTGTTCATGTTGAACTCCTCCTGTTATAATGAGTTTTCGTATATTCTTTAGATGTTTCTATGAAACGTCTATACATATTTATAGACGTTTTCTATTGGTTTGTCAAGGGAATTCTGGCTTTTTTACGGCATTTTATAAGGTTTCTTCATTGGCTCGTATTTATCTATAACATCTTCGATTTTATCTGTCAGAATCTGCTCCTGTTCAATTTTGAATTGTCGGGATATATCAGATATTTCAAACAACATATCACCAATTATATCTTTTACCTTTTCATCGCCACTCTCTGGCTGGAATTTTGACAATTGTTTAACCAATTTCTCTAATTTTATAATATTAGTATGATAATTATTCCCTTCTTTATACAGTTTGTCCACTTTTTTTAATACTTTTGGCGCTCTGGTAAGAGCCGGAAGCTCTTTGGGAATCTCGCGCAGGGGTGATTCTATCCATTCCTTACCCTCTTTTTCTTTTTTCTTTATGTCGTCCCAATTAGCTAACACTTCCTGACTTCCACTCACTTGCAGCTGACCAAACACATGAGGATGGCGGCGAACCATCTTTGTACTGATTCCGTCAATGACCTCCTCCAAAGTAAATAACTGTTCTTCTTTTGCTATCTGGGCATGCATTACCACCTGAAGAAGAATATCTCCAAGTTCTTCACACATATTCTCAGCATTGCCCGTTTTATCATAAATACGAATGGAGGAAACCAGCTCCGCCGCTTCCTCCATAATACAAGGCTTTAAGCTTTCATGCGTCTGCTCTCTGTCCCAGGGACATCCGTTTTCGCTTCTCAAAGCCTTGATAATATTTATAAAATCTTCAAATGTATATCTCTTTTCCATCTTGCTCCTGCTAATTTCCACTTACTGTACTATTTCCGCTTACCGTATTACCACTTACCGTAGGTTTATCTTGCACTTTTTCCAAATCAGTAA
>CAYXCV010000079.1:0-12177 GCA_964463365.1 uncultured Kineothrix sp. | reverse complement strand
CATGGATTGGATGAAAGTTAAGTTGATAATTGAATAGACTTTACACTCCTTAAATGTTATAATGCATAATTACAAGGAGGGATATATCATGACCGACAATGAATTGTTATTAACAATGTCTGATTTGTTTGATAAGAAATTAGTACCAATTGACAATCAATTAGCTACATTAAATGATAGACTTTGTAATGTTGAAAATAATATTAAAGATATCCGTTTAACACTAGAAAACGAAACCAATCGTAATATTATGCGTATTGCGGAAGGACACCTTGACTTGTCAAGAAAGCTGGACGAAGCATTAAGAATTGATAATGAAAAAGAAATGCTTGTTATTCGTGTGAATATCCTAGAAAATGAACTTAGACAGATTAAAGATAGATTAGCAACTATTGCGTAGTAATAGCAATAAAAGAAGGTGATATAATGTCATTAACAAATGAAGATTTATTGGCAATATCTCAATTACTAGATAAAAAACTAAAATCTGAATTGCAACCGATTAATAATAAATTAGACATAATGGATGATAAAATACATAAAATAAACCTATTTCAAGAAAATATAATTTTGCCAAGAAAAAGAGAGGTATTACTATGACCGACAACGAATTATTATTAGCGATTTCTGATTTGTTTGATAAGAAATTAGCTCCAGTCAATGACCGACTAACTAATATTGAGTTAGCACTTGAAAATGACTTTTTACCAAGATTACAAAACATAATATATTTACTATAACAAAGAGTGTAGAGCCTAAGAATTTAAAGAGTTTTACACTCATTTTATTTTCCGGGGGCTATGATTTGAAGATTATAGTTTGTCGAATTCGTTATAGTTTGTAAAAGATGAAAAGATATTTCTGGATATAATGCAATATATAGGTGATGAGGATTATAATGAAAAAAACTATTTTATATTTATTAAGTGCTATTTTTATATTTATTCTTGTTTGTGTATATTTTTTAGGTGGTAGAGTTGGTGCATATGCATGGAATATATCTGTTTTTATTCTCGCTCCGTTGGCAATAGTGTCATTGCTCGTTCAAACGGTAATTTTAATAATATGTTTATTTAAGAGAAGAAAAAGTTTCTTCTGGAACATGGCATTTATTGCAGTAACAGTTATTTATATTCTGCCAATTACTATTCTGTTTGGGATTTCTCCGATTACATATCCAACCAATATAGATAGTGAAATGTCAATTACAATCAAAATGCCAATCGAAAATGCAGTATTATTTGGTGGAAAAGAATACAAGACGCACGCTATGTGGGCATCAGAATGTTATGCTTTTGACATTTTAGAAGAACCCTATGAGGTTGGGAGCAGTAACCTGGACGACTATGGAATATTTGGAGAGGATATTTATTCACCAGTTTCAGGTATCGTTATTGGGATGGAAAATAATGAAATAGACATTGAACCTAATATAGAAGAATTTACAAGCTCATTGGGAAATTATTTATATATAAAGCTTGATGATACAAGCACTTATTTGATTTTAGCGCACTTAAAGCAGAACAGTATAACTGTATCTGTAGGAGATGAAATATCTGTGGGAGAATACCTAGGAAAAGTTGGTAATTCAGGTACTACTTCCGAACCACACCTCCACATTCAACATCAGTTGGACAACCCATTGGAAGTAAAGTTTCCTTTGTGTGCAGTAGGACTTCCAATTATTTTCGAAGAATAATAAAACATACATTGTTTTATATGTGTATTAATTTTCTTTACTATATTTTACAACAATGTTATGATTAATAAAATATTAGTATAATAGAAAGATGATTAAAAGGGGAGTTTTATGAAATTTAATATTACGTTTTTTATTGTTTCAGTCATTAATTCATTGGTTTTAATGTTAAGTATGACCAATACAATGTTATTTCAGATACGGCGGGAAAACAAATTATTTATTACTATTTATTTAGCAATGTTCCAGTTATTAGCAGCGCCCTATATGGGACAGTATATATCTATATTTATGCTTGGAGGTGTATTATTAATGATTGCATCTTCCGACAAACATTATATTATAAATATGGTTTTTGCTTTAGTAGGATATTTGATATATATTTTTATCAACTATATCATGCTATTCCTTTTTAACTTATTTGGTATTCCCTCTTCTAAGCTATATCAATTCAACTATTTTTCCTTAATTTTTGTTATTGTGTTTGCCATTTTATCACTTTTAGCGACTTATTATGTCGGTAAGTTTATTAAAATTAAAATTAAAAATGTTATCACCTTACCTATGAATGTACAAATACTGTTTTTCATTGAAATACTGTGTTGTGCTATAATTTTTATTTTTCATATTATTATTGGTGATAGTAATGATTATTCCTCATATTCTATACTTTTAAATATGATGATGTTTAGTATTTTAATAGTGACTTTAATTATACTATTCTTATGTATTTATTTTATTCAAAAAGATGAAGAAATTTATAGTCTACAAAAAGAGAAAAAATTATTGGAAGAAAATGCATTAAAATTAGAGCAATGCTATCAATATTCCCGTGAGATAAAACAAAGTTTTATTGGTATTCTTTCTACGGCACAGCACTACATAGAAGAGGGAGAGATACAAAATCTGAAATTACTTTTGGATAAGCAAATATTTTCGGACCATAGCCTCATAGATACAGAAGATTTTATGGATAAATTAGATTATATAAAACTTTTGGAATTAAAAAGTGTTTTATATGCTAAGGTTTTATTGGCAATGAATAAAGGGGTACAGATTGTTTTGGATATTCAGTATGAAGTCACTGATGTCTATATGGATTTATTGGATTTATCGAAAATAGTAGAGTTATTGATGGACAATGCCATTGAATCAGCCATTGAATCTGAAAAAAATAAAATAAAAATTCTTCTGATGATGGATGATATATCATTTACCGTACATATTTCCAATTCCTCTTTAGAACTAAGGTATAGCTTAGAAGAAATATATAATAAAGGGGTCACATCAAAGAATAACCATGAGGGAATGGGGCTTTACAATGTGATTCAGACTCTCAATAAGTATAACAATGTGATTCATTCAACGAATTATGAAAATCTCATATTTACACAGACCATAGAAATATGTAATGAGAAAATAACTCAGTTTGACTAGCTGTAAACAATTCAGCTGTTATATTAAAATACATAAAAAATCCACCAAGGAAATTCCCATAGCGAAGCTTCATATAAAGTTCGCATATAAAATCTGCTTGGTGGTTTTTTATTTTCTTGTTTATTTGCTATCAAATGACTCGCAATCAGTACATTCTTTTTGAGTTGGGTTAGATTCATGTGTCCCAACCTTAATTGAATTAAGGGTACAATAATTATCAGAGTCGGAATGGTAAGCACAACTGGATACGGTACACTCAATTGATTCGTTTATATGCATAATAATCTCCATTCTGCCAAAGTCTGGCGTTTTAAGCGGCACATATTATGTGCTAATTAAATCGCTGTGTGAAAGTCATTTTTCACACTGTACTTTATTATCTCCGAATAGGAGATTAATATACGTAAAGCAAAAAAATTTTAAAATCATATGAGCTGCACAAGAAATGCTGTAGTTTGAGGTGGTATGCTGGCAGTTTGAAAATTGGCGTGGGTGATTCTTACCATTTGACCCGGTCGAAGAGAAGAGAGCCTTACCGTATTACCATTCCGGTTAAGAATCGTTGTATTATTCGTGATAACAAATCTCGTCTGACTATTGATATTGTTGGGATTACCTGTGTAAAGAAAGTTATTATTTGTATCTATAAAAGCTATTCGATCTGTAGTAACATTTCTGGAAGGAGGAACTTCTCTTCTCACGACAACAAGAAATGCGTTTGTCTGGGGAGGATTGCTTCTTGTCATAACAGGAGAGAATAATGTATCGATCCACATTCCTTTACGGATATCGCATAAACACATAGGAAGTCCTCTTGAATTCAGGACAGCCGTATTCCTACTTATATTTAATCTGAGAAGTTCGATACGTGTTCCACCCCTTGCAGCTCGGACAGCGTAGGAAACCAATATAAATCCTGTATTTCTATTAGTTTGTGACACCTCTTCTACAAGGGCATTTTCAATACGCATAATATTACCTTTTTGAATTATTGTTCCTCTATTGTCAATTGGGTCCATCTTAAATCCTCTTAGATTCTTATTATTTTATACTATTATCATATGGTCACGAATTAAATTGTTTCAGCATTATATTCTTTGACAAAAGTATAAAACCAATGTATCATTGGTAAAGTTTGAGAGATAAGGAGCAATAGAATGAAAATGAGTAAGATTAAAAATAAATATTTATTATTTAAAATATATGGGGCATTTTTTATTAGTGGTATTATGGTGCTTTCAATCGGAGCTATTTTACCCTATGTAATAGATGAAAAAGGTATTAATTACAGTATTGCAGGCAGCTTGCTGTCGGCATTTGCAATAGGAAATTTCCTGGCAAGTTTTATTTATCCGGTTATGTGCAATCAACTAGGCAGAAAATGGTCGGTTGTTCTGACAACGACGACAATTCCTATCTGCTTTTTTATTTTATCCCTGTTACCCAGTGTACCAATACTTTATGTGATTATGCTGGTAATCGGAATAGGACGTGGTTGCTGTAGTATATTTAGTAATTCCATGGTGAATGATTCTTATTCGGATTTGCCGGGAGCCATTATCATTCTTCATACGATATTCGCGGTAGGTGCATTTATTGCTCCTTTTCTAATGTCTCTGAGTGTATGGCTTAATTTAGGGTGGAAGTTTATTATATATTTACTCATAATACTTTGGATTATCGCTGATATTTTCTACATTACTATTACAGAAGAAACAACCACAGACACGGTTCAAAGAAGGAATGAGAAAACAGATTATAGTTTCTTTAAAAATATGAATTTTTATATTATTGGCTTACTTTTATTTTTCTATTTAGGTGTAGAGAATTGTGTCAATGGATGGTTTATTACCTATTTTAAAGAGAGCGGTGTCATGACGGATACCTATGCCAATAATCTTGTCAGCATTGTGTGGATTATGGTTATGGCAGGGCGTCTTGCAAATGTAAAGCTGTCCTCTAAGTGGGAAAAAAGACAACTGATACTGTTAAACTGCTTTGGTGTAGCAATATTTTTTGTGTTACTGATTATAACAAATAAATTAAATATTATTACGGCAGCAATCGTGGGACTTGGATTTTTCCTGGCGGGTATTTACCCTACCTGTATAGCAAGTCTGGGTAAAGTACTGAAAGGCTCCACTGCCGGAATGTCTTATCTGCTTGCAATTGCAGCATTGGGTGGAATCATTACACCGAAAATCATTGGAATGGTAGCAGATAGGGCAGGAATGAGCTTAGCGATCATGCTGTTGATTGTCAATGTTATAGTTATGTGTGCTTTAGCTATAGCAAATTATTTTAGAAACAACCGCAAATAACGGAAAAGGCTATCCTCTACTGCAATAGGGGATAGCCTGTAATTAACCTATTTTCTTTTCCGCTGGTAGTGCTTTTTCCATATTTTTATGAGCCGTAGAGAGCATCAGCTTAATACGATTTAACTGATTGACTTCACTGGCACCCGGATCATAATCGATAGCAACAATATTAGACAACGGATATTGTTTTCTTAATTCTTTGATAACACCTTTACCCACCACATGATTAGGCAGGCAGCCAAACGGTTGCGTACAAACGATATTGTTGACACCGCTGTGTATCAGCTCTACCATTTCTCCTGTTAAAAACCAGCCTTCACCTGTTTGATTGCCGATGGAGACAATGGGCTTTGCGTAATCTACAATCTTATATATGCTCACTGGAGAGGTAAAGTGCTTGCTTCTATCCAAAGCTTTTCTTGCGGATGAGCGTAAGTGTTCAATGGCATTAATTCCGATTCTGGATAGTGAAGCGGTTTTTTTACTCATACCTAATTCCTCTGCCTTATAAATCTGATTGTAGAAGCAGTAGAGCATAAAGTCGATTAAATCAGGAACGACAGCCTCAGCACCTTCCGATTCCAGAAGATTAACCAGATAGTTGTTAGCAGCAGGGGCGAATTTGACTAATATCTCACCTACAATACCAACTCTCGGTTTTATTTCATCTGTAATAGGAATGGCATCAAAATCTTCAATCATCTGGCGGCACATCCTATTAAATGTAAAATAGTTTGGACGCTTCTCAGATACAAAATCCTGACATTTTTTCAGCCATTTTGCATGAACCGCATTGACGGAACCGGCCTCTTTTTCATAAGGGCGCATACGATAGACACAGCGCATGAAAATATCGCCAAAGATAGCACCGTAAGCAACACGCAGCAACAAGTTGGGAGTCAGTTTAAAGCCCGGGTTTGTCTCAATACCGGCCATGTTAATGGAGATAACAGGTATTTGGGACATTCCAGCCTTTTCAAAAGCCCTTCTGATAAAACCTACATAATTAGTGGCACGACACCCGCCTCCTGTCTGTGACATAACAACTGCAACCTTATTCAGATCATATTTACCCGAAAGAAGAGCATCCATAATCTGACCGACTACCATCAAAGATGGGTAGCAGGCATCGTTATTTACATATTTAAGTCCCACATCTACCGAACGTTTATTATCATTGGGCAGAACCTCAAAGTTATAGCCGCAGGCATGGAATGCCGATTCTAATATTTCAAAATGTATCGGTGACATTTGGGGGCAGAGTATGGTGTAATTCTTACGCATTTCTTCTGTAAATTGAACTTTTTCTATAGCAGAAGAATTAATTTCACGTGTTTCATTTTTTTGCTCTCTGACTCTGATGGCAGAGAGAAGAGAACGAATGCGGATTCTGGCAGCACCAAGATTGTTTACTTCGTCAATCTTTAAGCAAGTAAAAATCTTATCGGAACCTGTTAAAATATCACTGACCTGATCGGTAGTAACTGCATCAAGACCACAGCCGAAGGAGTTAAGCTGAACAAGATCCAGATCCTCTCTTGTCTTAACGTAGCTTGCTGCCGCGTACAAACGGGAGTGGTACATCCATTGGTCGGATACGATAAGAGGACGTTCCGGAGTTGCCAGATGAGAGATGGAATCTTCGGTCAACACCGCTAAATCATATGAAGTAATGAGCTCAGGAATTCCATGATTGATTTCAGGATCAATATGGTATGGTCTTCCGGCCAGTACAATACCTCTCTTACCGCTTTCTTCCAGGTACTTCAATGTTTCTTCGCCCTTTTTCATCATATCAACTCTGGCGGTATCTTGTTCTTTCCATCCGGCCTCAGCTGCTGCTATAATTTCATCCGCGGGAATCTCGGAAAATTCTTTAATTAAAGCTTCGGTTACCGTTTTCACATCACGGAAAGACATAAAAGGATTGCGAAGTATCGCTTCGCCGCGTCCTATTTCTTCTACATTATTTTTAATATTTTCCGAATAAGAGGTTACAATCGGACAGTTGTAATGATTGTTGGCATCTTCGAACTCATTGCGCTCATAAAAGACTGCAGGGTAGAAGATAAAGTCCACACCTTTTTGAATCAGCCAGCTTACATGCCCATGTGCCAGCTTTGCCGGATAACATTCGGATTCACTGGGAATGGATTCAATACCAAGAGAGTATATATTATGGTTGGATAGCGGTGATAGAACGACGCGGTATCCTAATTTATGAAAGAATGTAAACCAGAATGGATAGTTTTCATACATGTTAAGCACACGCGGAATACCCACACTGCCTCTTTTCGCTTCATCGGCAGGAAGAGGCTCATAATCAAAAATTCTTTTTAATTTATATTCATACAAGTTGGGCGCACCATTTTTATTTTTGACTTTTCCGATTCCCCGTTCACAGCGATTACCGGAAATATATTGGCGGCCTCCACTGAATTTATTAATGGTAAGACGGCAATTATTAGTACAGCCTTTACATTTTGCCATGCTTGTTTCAAATTGAAGAGATTTAATCTGCTCTATGGTTAGCATAGAGGTCTTAAAACTATCCGTATAACGTTCCCTTGCAATAAGTGCAGCTCCAAATGCTCCCATAATTCCTGCGATATCAGGACGGATAACTTCACAATCTGCTATTTGTTCAAAGCTTCGAAGAACGGCTTCATTATAAAAGGTCCCTCCCTGAACAACAATATGCTTACCAAGTTCAGAGGCATCGGAAACCTTGATTACTTTAAATAATGCATTTTTAATAACGGAATATGCAAGTCCCGCAGAAATATCAGAGACCTCGGCCCCTTCTTTTTGTGCCTGTTTTACCTTAGAGTTCATGAAAACCGTACAGCGGGTTCCCAGATCAATAGGATGTTTGGCAAATAAAGCAGCATTGGCGAAATCGGTTACACTATAGTTTAAAGACTTGGCAAATGTTTCAATAAAAGAGCCGCAGCCTGAGGAACATGCCTCGTTTAACTGCACACTGTCTACCGTTTGGTTTTTGATCTTAATACACTTCATATCCTGTCCGCCGATATCAAGGATACAGTCAACGGAAGGATCAAAGAATGCAGCAGCATAATAGTGAGCTACTGTTTCCACTTCGCCGTCATCCAGTAAAAAAGCGGCTTTCATCAATGCTTCACCGTAACCGGTAGAGCAGGAGCGTACGATTTCCACACCCTTAGGAATCAGGGAATAAATTTCCTTGATAGAAAGGATGGCTGTTCTTAACGGACTTCCGTTGTTACTGCTGTAGAAAGAGTATAAAAGTGAACCATCCTCTGCCACAAGAGCCACCTTTGTAGTGGTGCTTCCGGCATCAATCCCAAGAAAACACTTTCCCTGATAAGTTGCCAGATTGGAAGTTTTTACATGGTGGGTGGAATGTCTTTTTTTGAAATCCGCATACGCTTTTTCATCCGTAAAAAGAGGTTCCATACGTTCCACTTCAAAGTCCATCTTGATATCTGAGGAAAGCTTTAAAACCATTTCTTCCATAGAATAAAAAACCTCAGGTTTGGCATTTAATGCAGAGCCAATAGCGGCAAAGAGGTGGGAATGTTCTGTTTCTATAATATGCTCATCATCCAGCTTCAAAGTACGTATAAAAGCTTGCTTTAATTCTGATAAGAAATGCAAAGGTCCACCTAGGAAAGCAACATGACCTCGGATTGGCTTACCACAAGCGAGACCACTGATGGTTTGATTCACAACTGCCTGAAAGATAGAGGCAGAGAGATCCTCTTTGGTTGCCCCTTCATTGATAAGCGGTTGGATATCTGACTTTGCAAATACACCGCATCTTGCGGCAATGGTATAGAGTGATTGAAAATCTTTTGCATATTCATTCAGCCCTGCGGCATCCGTCTGTAATAAAGAAGCCATCTGGTCTATAAAAGAGCCTGTTCCACCTGCGCAGATACCGTTCATACGCTGTTCCACGTTACCGCCTTCAAAATAGATAATCTTAGCATCTTCTCCTCCCAGTTCGATTGCAACGTCTGTTTTGGGAGCTATTTCCTGTAGTGCAGTGGAAACTGCAATAACTTCTTGTACAAAAGGAACCTGTAAGTGATTAGCAAGAGTAAGCCCGCCGGAACCTGTTATCATAGGATGAAGACTAATATTACCAAGCTTATCATATGATTTTTGTAATAGCCCCGATAAAGTTTCTCTTATATTAGCAAAATGTCGTTCGTAATCTGAAAATAATATTTCATGGGCATCATTTAAAATTGCTATTTTTACAGTGGTAGAACCAATATCAATTCCCAAAGTATAATGTAATTCGTTCATAGTATCCGCCCTTTCGTTTGTTTATTTTTTAAAAAAATTGTTTATAAATGTCCTTAAAAGGATATATTCTAATACAAAGCTTCCTATTACAATGTAAAAATAACATTAACTGACATGCTTAGATATTATACGACAGGAAAATATAAAAAGCAATGAAGATAAGCTAAGATTTTGTAAAGAATATTGGTAAAATTGTTATATTTTTATAACATATTACGGAATCCCTTCTTAGTTTATTTACTTTTAAATAAGGGAATGTTAGAATATATTCACCTGTGCTTATCGGCATGACTTATTTACATATATATGATGATTTGCTAAGGTGATAAGACATGAGAAAAATGGAGGAAGAAATAAAGAATGAGTAGTTTTGAGAGAAAATTTGGCAAATTTGCAATTAAGAATATATCGTTGATGCTGATTATGTGTTATGCGGTTGGATATTTGATTAGTCTGGTGAATCCGGTATTTTTAAACTATCTGACCTTAAATCCCTATGCAATCATCCGTGGACAGATTTGGAGAATTATCACATGGATAATCATACCGCCCGATACGTCGAATCTGTTTTTTGTACTGATTATGTTATATTTTTACTATTCCATAGGAACCACCTTAGAAAGAACATGGGGAACTTACAGATATAATGTATACTTATTATCAGGTATGCTGTTTACGGTACTGGGTAGTTTCTTGCTGATGGGATACTGTTATCTGTTTCAGGGAAATGCAATATCTGCGATAGGGACAGAAGTATTTTTTAGCTATATATCCATGCTTTTTAGTACTTATTATGTAAATATGTCTATCTTTCTTGCGTTTGCGGCAACGTTTCCTGAATCTCAGGTACTGCTTATGTTTATTATTCCGGTACGCATTAAGTGGCTTGGTATTATTTATGCAGTCATGCTGGGATTGCAGTTTGTCTCAGGAAATGTATATAGCCGGTTTGCCATAGGGGCATCTTTACTGAATTTCATAGTTTTCTGGGTTACGTCCAAGAATCGAATGCATATATCACCCAAACAAGTGAAGAGAAGACACGAATATAAGCGTGAAGTTAAAAGACATACAAGGGTTACAAAACATAAGTGTGCCATTTGCGGCAGAACGGAAGTGGATAGTCCTGATTTAGAATTTCGTTTTTGTTCCAAGTGTGACGGAAACTATGAATATTGTCAGGAACATTTATTTACCCATCAGCATGTAAAAAATAGTTAATAATTTAAGAAAGGCATGGTTTTAGAAGTAAGATGGATAAAAAGCTAATGTTTGCACAGATATTGGAAGAAGTAAAGGAACTGGCAAGAGAGCAAGGAAATTGCATACAGGAAGAACAGATTAGAAGTGCTTTCGCTCAAATAGAGCTTGATAAAGAACAGTTTCATCTTATTTTAGATTATCTGAAGAAAAATAAGATTGGAATCGGAGAACCTGTGAATCCGGATGATTATTTAACCCAAGATGAGAGGAATTATTTGGAGGATTATCTGGAGGAGCTTAAAGCACTGGAAATTATGTCGGAAGGGGAACGAGAAGCGATTACCTTATCCGCAATGGCTGGAGAGATGCAGGCACAGTTTAAATTAATTGAAATATATCTGCATGAAGTCGTGGAAATTGCTAAGCTGTACAGCGGACAGGGTGTTTATCTGGAAGATTTAATAGGAGAAGGTAATTTGGCACTGACGGCCGGTGTCAGCATGTTGGGATGTCTGGAACATCCGCAGGAAGCGCAGGGGATGCTTGGGAAGATGATTATGGACGCTATGGAGAGCTACATTACGGATAATCTGGAGGAGGAGCAAACAGATAAAGTCGTTATGAATCGTGTCAATGACGTAGCGGACAAGGCAAAGGAACTATCGGATCTCTTGCATAGAAAAGTGACAGTGGATGAACTGAAGCAGGACAGTAAACTGTCGGAAGCTGTTATTTTGGATGCCATACGAATCAGTGGCAATAATATTGAATATATAGAGAAAGAATAGGCTTACAAATGAACATACAAGATAATGATTTTAAATATATTATGCAAAATACAGGCTCCGTGTTTTTGGGAGCACGATTTAGTTATGACGAGATTTTGGAACAAGAAATGGCTCCATTTAAACTAAAGACAATTATTTCACAATATATATTAAAGGACGTGGATTCTTCAACCACCTTAGAAAGTCATTTTTATTATATGACAGCTGATACCTTCTCATATAAAACATTTAAAGAACTAAAGGTAAGAATAAAAGTGAGTATTCCGCAGGAACATAAAGGTTTTGGCGGTAAAGTCAGTTATCGTTATGAGGAGAAAGTATATTCGTTAAAAGAGTTTGAGGGAATTAATTTGGCACAAAAAAAGAAGATGGGGATTATCATAAGGGAGATAATCATATCTAAGTTAGGGCTATTATCATTTGCCGTATA
>CAYXCV010000078.1:0-12281 GCA_964463365.1 uncultured Kineothrix sp. | reverse complement strand
TTGCATCGTGGGTGAACTCTACACCATTTATTCCGAAGGTAAATTTACGCAATCAACCGTTTGCTTTAAGGTAGCACCTTCTTTAAGTTTATGTTAATATACACATTAGTAAATATCAAGTTGATATATGAAGAAAAGTACCAATGTACTAATGTTTTTCTTTGATATGGATATAAATAACCCTTGAAATTTAGGTCAACGCACAACGGACAAAACAATGTTAGGCATAGGCACTTTATCCTTATTCACTCAATGGGTTCGCCCGGTTCCAATGTTCCGTAATTTATCGTTGTAATCTCTCCTGTTTCCGGGTTGGTAGGTTGGTCAATGTAGAACAAAAAACCGCTCTTTCCATATCTTCCAAGTTTAGTTTGGTCGTAGTATTCGCTATCCATGCAAATATTAACGGCTCTTACTGCAATTGCCACTTCTTGACTTCCCTCGAAAAGCTCCTGTTCCCATAAATATTCACATTCAATATTCAAAAAACACTCCTTGATTTGTGGTGCATTGACCTTTGCTGCTTTCTCTGCTGTAAGACCCGAAGCGGTGATTTCATCTGTTTCAAACTGATTATTACCAATCGTTTTAACACATCGGTCATAAATGTCGTATGAAGGGAAATTTAACACGCACACTTTTGTTTCTTTCAGTGATTGATACATATGTCCGCCTTTATTGACTTTTCCCAATATACAGATAAAGTTGTCCAATCCACTTCCCATAAAGCTAGACCAAGAGTGCAGGCAAGCGTTTTCCTTTCCGTTTGATTTCCAACCAGTAACAACAAATACCAATTGTGGCATGGATGTAACAAAATCATACCAAGATAAGTTGCCGCAATATGCCACATATTGCTCAATATCATATCCAGCAAGTTTCTCTGGCTTATTTAAAATCGAAACCTCTTTTTTCATAACAAAATCCTCCTTTAATTTTAGATAGTTTTAGAGTAGCATAAGTAACAAGACACCTTAGTATCCATTGCAATAAATAATTGCTATTTGTGAAAACATTTTCATTCATGTCAAAAAGAGCTACCAGCCTAATATCATCATGCCAAATATAATAGTCAAATTCAAGTTCTTTTTCTGAAATAAATCTTTCCTCATAACTTGTTTTTAGATTATGCAATTCACTTAGACGATTCAATTTGAAAAGTCTAAAATCTTGTTGGGTAAGACAATATCCATAAATATACCACGCAAACCACCTAAACATAATAAAATAAGGTTCTATATTACATACACTTTCTCCCTTTTCAGAATAATATTGAAATGAAATTAGTTCCCGATTGTTAATGGTCTGTTTTATCACATCAATTTTTTCAGTTAGACTCACTTGATAAAATGACGCTAAATCAATAATAATTGTATTTTGGTTGGTTAGGGCAGCACTCTTTTCATAAGTGAGTTTTTCCATAAGGCTTTGATAGTATTATATTTTGAAATACTATCTATACTCTTGAGTCCCATAAAAATTGCACACAATTCTTTTTATGTCAGTAATGTTTTATCAATTTTATAACCCTCTGCAATGGAAAGCCCCCGCCATATCCTTGCATGGACACAATAGGGATAAAAGGATTGTAATGATACCGATTAGACGGTCTATTTTCATATGCTCACCTCAATAACAATTGTGTCCGGTAGCTGCTCCCTTATGCACGCTCCCATAGTGGCAGTTATTTAACCAATTCCAGCTCTGCAACTTCCTTTAATTTTTATCATCTAATTTTATCTTACTTAGTTTATCGCTCATAACCTTTCCTAAAGATACAGAAAACAAATAAGTCATTTTGATTTGGAGTGATTGTATCAATGAATGGCATATTATAAACTTATCCTTATCAATATTTTTGGTAAGTCCCTGTCCCACCTTACACGGATCGGCCTTGAAATTCTCCGGAATAGGCAAAGGCTTTGCCGAAAGTGTTCGGGTCAGCGGAGGGTGCAAAATATGAAACGATATTCCTGTGCTTTGGTACTCTATGTTCAAGCATTTTGCGAGAGCTTCAATTGCTCCTTTGCTTGAAGCATAGGGGCTGATGTTTGTAAACCCCATTATTCCGACGCCTGAACTTGTAAAAAATATTTTCCCTTTATCTTGTTTTTTCATAATAGGGATGACTGCTTTTGCTAAATGAATAGCTCCATAATAGTTTACATCAAAAACCTCTCGATATATATTTTCATCTGTTTCTTCCAAACTATTAAACGTGCATTTGCAAGCATTGTGAATTGCATAATCAATACGTCCCCATGATAAATATACTTGATTTACGCATTTTTCAACAAATTCACCGTCCCTTATGTCGCACACAAAGGGCAGAATATTATTGGGATAATCTTTTATAAGAGATTCTAAATTGTTAATATTGACATCCAATACTGCGACGCAGTAATGATCGTTTATAAACTGCTTAACCATTTCAAGTCCGATGCCATCGTTCCCACCAGTTATAATTATTATTTTATTCATAATGTACCTCGCTATGTTGTTGTAAAAAGAAATCTATATGTGTTCGAATCGCTTTTCTTGCGCTGTCCTTAACATCTTCCGTTATTTCAGTACCTATAAGATATTTTTGAAAATAGTAAAGAATAGGAGAATAGAAAGATAATGCCAAATACTCCGGATTGTTTTTTTTGAAATACCCTAAATCCATCAAAACAGAAAAAATTGAACTCTGATATTGCACCGGTTCATCAAATAATACCTTGTGGAATAGAGTTCTTAAATCTTCATTGTATGCTTGTTCAATGATAAGAACCCTGATAAATGAATTTACAAAAGCATCCATCAAATAATCTTCAAGGTAGTGGTTAATTACATTAAGGAAATCTTTACTTGTTACATTACTTACATGTGAAATATTGCTAGATAAAGTATCCATATAATTCCTGTTAATTTCTAAGAATTTTTCTACCAATGTATTGAGAATATCTTTTTTGTTCTTGAAAAAATAATATATTGCGCTTTCCTTAACCCCAACAATTTTACAAATATCCCTAACAGAAGTTGCAGTAAATCCTTTTTGTGAAAATAATTCAAGAGATACGTCAAGAATTTTTTGTTTAGTGTCCATTAATCATCGCCCTCACTTAACACTCGTTAAGTCATAGTTTACTGAACGAGTGTTAAGTTGTCAAGAGGCTTATGCAAATTACCAAAGATGAATTGATATTATTGTAATTATTCTTGTGATTGATATGCTTCAGATAAAAAAAATTAAACATCAAAAAAGCAACCGCCCCTCAAAGGTCAGGTTGCTTTTTGATAAGTAACTATTAATAGAAGTTATGTATTTGATGGCCTAACAATTATCGTGTTCCACGACCCCTTCTTCAGTATCGTTTGTACCCTTTGATTTTCTATTTTAGCATTAGTAGATAAAGCAGGCTTTACGCATTCTTGCAATAAAGAATTTCTTGTCTTCAAATCATCTGAAACCATCTCTATATGTTCTGCCACTTCATAACCTTCAAAGCTTCTGATATCCATCTCAAGAAGATGATCTTTCTCTAAATTTCTGTTCACAGCAAAGATAGTCAACTCATCTTTTTCTTCATTGAAGACGGCTACACTTACAACATCTTTTACCATTCCATGTCTAGAGGTTTCATGAGAGGGTGAGTCTATAGGTGTATGTAACACAGTTCCCCGTCCATATTTAGAACCATGAAGAAATGGGTAGTAAATGGTCTGCTTCCATGCCCCTAATGTTTCATCTGTTTTAATAGGTGCTATTACATTTACCAATTGAGCAAGGCAAGCAATTTTCACTCGGTCTGCATGTTTTAGAAGGGTAATCATCATTAAACCCACCATCAATGCATCTTCAAAAGTATAATGATCCTCCAAAAGAGGGGGCGCTGCCTGCCAGGGATGTTTCTGGGTAATATTTTCTTCTTCCTTTTTGGAATGAAACCATACATTCCATTCATCAAAACTTAGATTGATTTGCTTTTTACTTCGTTTTTTGGCTTTCACAAAATCGCAGGTAGAAATCACTGAATGAATAAACTCTTCCATATCATCTGACAAGGCAAGATAATCAGAGCTATCATCATGTAAATTGCCATAGTATTGATGAAGAGAAATATAGTCTACATAATCATAGTTATATTCAAGCGTAGTTGCCTCCCATTGTGGAAAAGTAGGCATATCCATAAAAGAGCTGCCGCAAGATACCAATTCAATGGAGGGATCAATTAACTTCATGGCTTTTGCAGTTTCTTGAGAAAGTCTGCCGTATTCCTCCATGGTTTTTTTGCCCAGCTGCCATTCACCATCCATTTCATTTCCTAAGCACCAAAGCTTTATATTATATGGATTCTCTACTCCATGCTTTCTGCGTAAATCACTATATTTTGTTCCGGATGGATGGTTGCAGTATTCCAAAAGGTTGCAAGCGTCTGCGATTCCTCTGGTTCCTAAGTTGACTGCCATCATCATCTCTGCATTTACTTTGTCACACCATTTTGAGAATTCATCCAAACCAAAGGTATTCGGCTCCAAGCTTCTCCAAGCAAGTTCCAGCCTAGGCTTACGTTCTTCTATTGGTCCTACGCTGTCTTCCCAGAAAAAGTTGGAAACAAAATTTCCTCCCGGATAACGAATCACCGGTACCTCTAATTCCCTTACCAAATCTATAACATCCTGTCTAAATCCTTGGGAATCTGCCGTAAAATGCCCAGGCTGATAGATACCTCCATAAACAGCTCTGCCTAAGTGTTCAATAAAAGAACCATAAATCCTCTTATCTACTGCGGCAAATCTGTAGCTTTTATCTATGGTCAATTTAACCTTTATTTTACTCAACTCCTACCTTTGTTGTATTTTATTGACTGACTCTCTAACATAAAGTTCACAGTCTTCATAATAGCATCCATTTTGTGTTTTTAATTCTTCTTTTTTTAATATTTTTAGAATCACTTCGCTGGCTCGATATCCTATATCATGTAGCGGTAATCCCATGGTTGTTAGGGGAGGCTTCTCGTAGATAGCCATCTCTCGATTATCAAAACCTACCACTCCAATATCCTCACCAACTTTTATTCCCAATTCATCTAAGCGGTCATAAACTCCGCCCGCCATAAAATCGTTCATGCAAAAAATAGAGGTTACTTCTTTTTTAAGTAACGCATCTGTATGATTATAACCGCTTGCCCTATCCCACTCACCAAAAATTATAAGGTTAGGGTCATATAGTATGCTGCCTTCAAATAAAGCTCTTTGATATCCTTCCAGTCTTGCTTGAGTATGTAGACTATCCTTTTTACCTGCAATCACGCCTATTTTCCGGTGACCACAAGACACAAGATAGTCAATCAGCTCTTTGGCGCCACTGATATCACTCACTGCAATAGAAGGAATCTCTGGTTTATTCGTGTAACCGTAGGCCACCACAGTGGGTACGGGTAAATTATCTGGTATTACATTAATCAGTCTTTCATGTGCTGCAATATATATAATGCCCTCTACTTGCTTGGACAATAATTTACGAATTTCTTTGTGTACGATTGGTTTATGATTGTTCTTCTGATAATAAGTATCTTCAAATTTCTTATACAAACGAAGATTTACAAGAAGTATCTGGTAATCCTCTTTCTCACAATATTCCGTAATCCCATCAATAATGTCAGGAAGTGCAAATACTGTCATATCCTCAGCAATAACACCAATGCTTCTGGTGTTTTTGGTTTTCAGATTCTTAGCAACTGAATTAGGTGTATAATTCCTCTCTTCTATCACCTTCAAAACCTTTGCCCTTGTTTCTTCACTTACACTACCTTTGTTATTAATAATATTAGAAACTGTTGCAATGGACACACCGCAAATCTTAGCTATCTCTTTTATTGTGGACATCTCAACACCTCTTTTTCCTACTTTTTTGTATGAAATATTTATATACAATTTTACCATACTTAAGTAGTATCAACAATCTTAATGGTGGTTTTTTTGCTGTTCATATGGCTTAAAAATCCTTTTTTCTATTATTGGATTCACAAATGCACATATACATAATTGCTGCAACGAAAAACCACACAACAGCGTAAATAATATAGAATAAGGTGCTGTTGCCAATATCCCAATCCAAAACACGAAAATAGTAGCTGCCATGCATAAACTAGTTTGCCATTCTACTCCCATTATAATAATAGAATTTTTGAGTAAATATTTACCAGGCAAATCAAGCATAGCCGCCAAAACAAAGAAATAGCTGCCAAGCAGAATCCCAATCACCATAACCCCTAAACCAATCCCTATTACCATATCATGGTATATGCCTTGAGGAAAGTTTGAAGCAAGACTTAACATATAATATGCGTAAAAACAAATTAAGCCTACCAAAATACCATGAGGAAGGCATTTCCATACACTTTTTTTGAATTCTTCAAAATAGTCTGAGATAGAAAAGTTATAACCTTCTCTGAATATTTTTAAAAGATAACTATTCAGTGCTGTGATAGAAGCTGGTATTGTAATGATTGGAATACAACACACTATAAAGATAAGGTTAATCAAAACCAGCCTTCCGCTATAGTTCCATATGATGTATCCCACTCTTTTGATTCCACTTCGTGGTGGTTCTTTTTCCATATCATTAATTCCATGATACCAGTCCATAAATTTGTTTAAAAATTTCATAACATTCTTCTCCTAGTGACCCCGCATAAAAATAATTAATTTTTCATACCAGTTAGTACAATACCTTCAACAAAGCTTTTTTGCCCCAATACATAAATCACGATACCAGGCAAAATGGTCATAAAGGTTGCTGCCAACGCTACCGGCCAATTGGTTCCAAAAGAGCCTGTAAAATTAGTAAGGGCTATGGCAAATGTAAATTTGCTCATGCTATTAATATAAATCAACTGCTGTAGTAAGTCATTCCATATCTGAATAAATAGCATCATACCTACTACAACAATGGCTGGTTTAATAGAGGGTACTAAAAGAGTCCATAAAATTCTCATTCTCCCAGCTCCATCAATGGAAGCCGCCTCATCAAGTTCCATAGGAACTGTCATTAAGAACTGTCTAATCAAGAAAATATTAAAGAATCCGCCACCAGTTAAAAATGGTAAAATCAATGGCCAATAGGTATCTCCCAATCCCATTCCTTTTGTCCAGAAAATATATAAAGGAAGCAATGTAACCATTCCAGGAAGAAGGATGGTACCTACACAGATTTTGAAAATTAATTGTTTTCCCCTAAAGCGAAGTCTGGCAAAAGCATATCCACAAAAGATTGCCGTTATCGTACCAAAGCTTACCGCTGGTATGATAATAGTAAATGTGTTTCTAAAATAAGTCCAGTATTTAAATGTTTCCAATGCTTTTGAATAGTTAGACCATAACCATTCATGTGGTATAAAAGAAGGCGGGTACTGATTTAAAGTTCCAGTACTCATCAAGGATGATCTGAATATCCACCAAATAGGGAGGAGAACCATCAATGCTACAATCAATACAATCAGTGTTGCTAATAAATTTACAATTTTTTCTTTCTTTTTTCTATTCTGTAATGTTTTACCAGCCATCTTTTATTCCTCCTCTCCAAATAAATTCGATTTCTGTGTCTTAAACAAAATAATCGTGAATATTCCTACAATGATAAAAAATAGGACTGAGTACGCGGCTGCATACCCCAACTTATTTTTTTGGAATCCATATAAGTAAATTACATAAGACATAAACATTGATTTTTTACTGGGACCTCCGTTTGTAAGCGCAAGTGCCGGGGTAATAACCTGAAGGTGCGTAATCAATGCAGTTAGAACATTATAAAAAATAATAGGTGAGATACTTGGTATTGTTACGTTCCAAAATCGTTGCCAAGCATTCGCTCCGTCTATCTTAGCTGCCTCCATATAAACTCCCGGTACATTCTGTAGTCCGGCAAGAAAGATTACGATTAAATTACCACTAGTCCATACGGCAATTAATACCAATGAAGGGATTACCTGACTTGGACTGTCTAAAAATCTCTGAGGTGGTATTCCCATCATACGGAAAATAAAATTAAACAATCCAAAGTTCCCTTCATATAGCCATTCCCAGCCTTTAAACACACCAATTGCCGGAAGTAAATAGGGAATAAAGAAAATAGAACGAAAAAGAGTTCTACCTTTAATGTTCATATTTAAAAGCAAGGCAATTACCAGCGAGTAAAGTACCGCTCCAACTACCGCCAAAAAAGCATATAAAACAGTTGCTTTTAAAGAATCCGTAAAGTAAATATCTTTTGTAAAAATTCGCACAAAATTATCAAATGCAATAAACTTTGGCGTGGAAAGTCCATTATAATCAAATAAACTTAGAATGAACACTGCCACTGTGGGAAGATAACTAATTAATGTAACACCCAGAAATGCTGGAATCAGGCACAAGTATGCAGTAATTTCTTCTTTTCTTCCAGCTTTTGATTTTTTAATATTCTTTTTCATTTAATCCCTCCAGATTATCTTAATTAACAAGTGGCCTACAATGATATGTTGGCCACTTGAATATTTTATTTATTAGGGATTGCTTTCCTCAAAAATACTTAGTAACTCTTCTTTATATTCAGCTATTGCTTCCTGCATAGTCTGTGTTCCAGCCCATACGCCTGAAAAAACAGAATCTAAAGTAGCATTAAATTCTTCTGTACCATTCACATAGTACCATGATGTTGATGTTGCATTATTTTTTGCATAATCTACTACTGCACTCTTATACATCTCTTTTTCTGGGAAGTTTGGATTGCTAATCCATTTATCTATCTTATCAGCTTCAGTATACCATGAATCCAGGATTGGCATCCATGTTCCCGCTTCAATTAATGCCCAAGAATTTTCTTCTTGATAGTACCATTTCAACCATTCCATTGCTTCTTCGGGATGTTCGGTGGTTGCAAACACTACGTTTGGTCCACCTGTACAAATTGTAACGGCTTCTTTCATATATGGAAGAACTCCAACGCCATATTCAAAATCTGCATTTGGTCCAAGGAAGGTTCCTACATTCCACTGTCCATCTGTTGCCATAACTACTTTTTTGCTTCCTAGGGAAGATTCAAGTGCATTTGCTGCACTGGTTACAGGTGGTGCGCAATGATACTTGGATGATAAATCAGCAATCATTTGAAGAGCTTCTACTGTTGCAGCACTATCAATTGTACATTCAGAGCCATCTGCATTGTAATATCCGCCGCCATTTGACAATGCCCATACTTCAAGCTGCCAAGGCAATGTATTAATTGTACAACCATAAATATCTATATTATTAGCATCAAAATCAGGATCTAATGCATTTCTTCCACTTGTGTCTAAGGTTAAGGTTTGAGCTGTTTTAACAAAGGTATCCCAATCCCAAGCATTTGCTGCATTAGCAGGTGGTGTTACATCTGAAATATTTATATTTTGCTTATCACAAACTTCTTTTAGCAAGTCTATGTTGTAGTAAAGATTCAATACTTCATTTGCTGCTGAATAAGCAACTGGGGTGCCTTCATACTTAAAGGTCAGATAATCTAAAGGTTTTGCATCTCCTTCGCCATACATATGACTTATGTCTGCAAGTAATCCGTTTTCGGCAAACTTCAACACGCCTGCTTCACTCATAATACCGGTATCTGGAAGTTCTCCTGCAGTAGCCATTGCATTTAACTTGGTAACATATGTATCGTGGTCAATCTTAACAACTTCTACGGTAATTCTATCTTGCTCACTGTTGAACTTATCTGCAACCTCTTGTGTTGCTGCTGTTTCTACCTCATTTCCCCACTGCGCATAAGTGATTTTAACTCTCTCACCACTGCCAGTATCTTTGTTCTCAGCAGGAGCCGTATTTTCAGTCGTATTACCTGACGCTTCTTCATTCCCTGCATTGGAACATCCACCTAATAGCATAGCTGTTGATACTACTGCAATTAATAGTGCACTTACAATTTTTTTCCTTTTCATAAAACCTCTCCTTATTTTATTCCGTTATGATAGTTTGACTTTTTGCCATACAAGCATCTCGCCACCGCCTCTATTATTCCACATACAATAGGGAACAGCTTTCAGCTTTGTTGCAACTTGCTCATATTTCATTTGACCGTATAGCTCCTTATCACCTCTTTCTCTATTTTTAAGCCGAATGCCTTGATATGTCAGTGTAGGAAGATTTCCTATAAGAGACTCTTCCGGTAGGCTCTCGCTTATAGCAGCATTCTCTTCTACATATATCTCTGACAACAGATCTCCATTATCAATTTCTTCAAGACAATACACCATAGGTCCCTTTACTAGTGCTGCCTTGCCAATATCTGCTCTCACTCTGCCGTTTGCTGTAACCCATCTTGGCTTTATACCAAAATCAATCATTATACTGTTGCTTCCGGAAGACAGAGCTATGAGACAGTATCCAGCTTCACAAATTACATTTATAGACTCTCCATTTACCAGAATTTTACAATCTTCTGCATAATGTGGGATTCTCATCTTAATCTTACATTCTTCTTGGGCTAAGGTTGTTATCTTTACCGTTCCGCTTTGAAGAAGCTTTGACTCCATTTCAATTTCTATCTTATCTTCCCCCCGAAGGGTCTTGGCTGTGGATGAAATAAATTGATGAATATAAACTGCTTCCTCATCCTCTGCATATATGTATTGTCCCAAAGAAGCTAAGGTTCTTGCAATATTAGTTGGGCAGCAAGCCACATTAAACCATCTTTGTCTTTCTGCTTTTACATGATTCATATAAGTGTATTCTGTGCAAAATTCAGGTACTACCTCAAGAGGGTTCACATAAAAATACCTATCTCCATTTATATTAATTCCCGCTAGCACGGTATTATATAGTGCTTTCTCAACCACATCATAGTATTTGGCATTTCCCATTACAGAAGCCATTCTCTGTCCAAACATCATCAAGCCAATGGATGCACAGGATTCTGAATAATTGGTGTTATTAGGCAAATCGTAGTCTGCTGTAAATCGTTCTTTGAAACCGCTTGTGCCTATTCCGCCTGTAATATACATTCTTTTATTCACCATATTATCCCATATACTCTGACAGGCCTTTAATAATTCTTTGTTCTCGTATTCTTCTGCCAAATCTACCATAGCTGCACTCATGTACACGGCTCTGACCGCGTGACCCACAGCCTCTGTTTGCTTAATTGGTTGTATATGTGACTGTGAATACTGCAAATCGTACTGTGAAAATTCCGGGAAAAATTCTGCGCCGCCTCTTCTTTTTATTTCTTCCTCAAGATAATTGGGTTCTTTGCCTCTTTCTTCTATAAAGTAATTCGCAGTTTCCAGATATGTTCTATTTTGTGTAACTCGATACAACTTAATCAATGCCAGTTCTATTTCTTGGTGACCGGCATAGCCTTGTATTTGTCCTTCTCCTGTCCCAAATACACGACAAATTAAATCTGCATTCTTTTTGGCAATCTGTAGAAATTTTTCTTTCTTTGTTGCCAGATAATAAGCAACCGCTGCTTCTATAAGGTGTCCTGCCGTGTACAGCTCATGTCCTTCGACCAAATTCGTCCACTTCTTATCAGGAGCATTTACCGTATAATAGGTGTTTACATATCCATCTTCTTCTTGTGCTTTTCCTATTAGCTCAATCACATCATCTGCAATTTTCTCATATTCTTGTCCCTGTCCGCTTGCCAGGCAAAATGCCACTGACTCAAGCCACTTATATAAATCGGTATCTTGGAAAACAACACCTTTTCTTTTTCCTTCAACCTCTCCAGCTGCAATACGAAAATTTTGAATACAAAAAGCTGAATCAGCATCTTCTAATTTATTATTTAACATTTTCCACTGATAAGGAATTATTTTTGTACTAACGCTCTCTACATATTGGCTAAATAATGCATCTGTTATTTTTATATTTTTAAGTTCTAAAGGCTTCAAATATTTACTCATCTGTATTCCCATCTGCGCATTGTGATACGCATACAATTCAATCGCTGAACACACCTTTTTGTTCAAATTAAATATCATAGGTTAAACGTTTAGCCTATTTTTGTATAATATACAATAAAAATGGATTTTTAATTCTCAGTCCCTTTGTTGACAGGCAATTAAACGTTTTACCTTTATGAGTTAATATTATCATTATCTAATAGATTTGTAAACAATATATGTTATTTTTGTCACTTTTCATATTTTTCACTTTCCTTTTTTGTGCATTATATATGAATTCAAAGAAATCCAGAGAGCTAAATATAGAAAGGCTGTTGCATACTCTCGCAACAGCCTTTCTATGTATTCTATTCAGTTAAT
>CAYXCV010000077.1:7457-12328 GCA_964463365.1 uncultured Kineothrix sp. | reverse complement strand
CTATGATTGATTTTGGTCCGCTGCTATCCAAACCAATTATGTTTTTATTTGGTGCTGCCGCACAGTTTGGTATCTTTGCTGCTATTTTATTTGCAACGGCTTTAGGATTTGACTTAAAAGATGCTGCTTCTATCGGTATAATCGGTGCAGCGGATGGACCTACCTCTATCTTAGTATCACAGATACTTCGTTCAGAATATGTGGGGCCGATTGCAGTTGCTGCTTACTCTTATATGGCTCTTGTGCCTATTGTACAGCCTTTTGCAATCAAACTTGTAACTACCAAAAAAGAACGTCGCATCCGTATGGAATATAAGCCTTCACAGGTTTCCAGATCCATGCGTATCGCTTTCCCGATTGCGGTTACAATCATTGTTGGATTTATCGCTCCGTCTTCCGTAGCATTGGTAGGATTTCTTATGTTCGGTAATCTGCTTCGCGAATGCGGTGTACTCAATTCCTTATCTGAAACTGCTCAGAATGCACTGGCCAATTTAATTACGCTTTTGCTGGGACTTACAATTTCATTCAGTATGCAGTCAGATAAATTTGTACAGATTGACACTCTGCTTATAATGGCTATCGGTCTTGTAGCATTTGTTTTCGATACGGTTGGCGGTGTTTTATTTGCTAAATTAATTAACATATTCCTTAAGAATAAAATTAACCCTATGATTGGAGCCGCTGGTATTTCGGCGTTCCCTATGTCCTCCCGTGTTGTTCAGAAAATGGCTATGAAAGAAGATCCGGGTAATGTTCTAATTATGCAGGCTGCAGGCGCCAATGTCTCCGGACAAATAGCTTCTGTTATCGCCGGTGGTCTTGTTATTAACCTTGTAACCAACTATTTATAAGGAGGAATCATAAATGGCACAAAACTTATTAATTGCTCTGGAAATCATGGGAAAAGGGATGGCTGGAATCTTTATCGCAACACTTCTTATTATCGGTGTTGTTGTCATACTCTCCAAAATTACTTCCGGAAATAAAACAGATAATAAAAAATAAGAGTTCGCCCAGCATGGGTAACTAATAATTGAGGAGGAGGCTTTTCGTTGCCTTCTCCTCTATTTATATGACTTAAATATTACAATATACTCTAATTAAATTCTGTTGCTGCATAAATACTACCTTGGCTATTTAATAGCTGGTCTGCAATCTTCTTGTTACCGGAATCAAATCCATCTTCTTCTGACCAAATGGCCCTTCCAATCAGAACTCCTGCAAAATAACTTCTCCATCCATCATATGATTTTGTTCCCTGCTGTGCAGCAAAGTCTATATAGCCCCAGGCTTCATCTGCGGTGACATAATCACATCCATAGCACCATCTGGCAAGAGTGACAAGGCGGTCATAATCCCAAGCAGCTACCGTTGTTATACTATTTATTTCTTCTTCTGTGTATCCATAGTTGCTTTTTAATATATGAACCACATCATTATAAGCCTGCAATTCATTATCTAATTCTGCTTCTGCCTTAATAAGTCCTGACTTACCACCTTTTAACAGGTCCAATATTTCATCATACCCATAATAATTTTCGTCCATGGAGATATGATGTCCTTCATCTACTAGCCAGTCAAGTGTCTCTAATGCTGAGTCTCGGTCAAAGATTCCCCAATTACTTTCCAATTCCGACTCATATAATTTGATTTCATCCTTTGTCGCTTTTAATAAAGAATTAAAATTCATGGAATTTCGTGTTGAATGCACCGCACCAAATGCCAGCGAACGCGTCTCCCTCTCATTTAAATTTAATCTGGATATTGCTGCTGTTGTTGTGCTGCAGGCCGATAGCGCAAGTGCAGATATTAGTACAAAGCATATGATTAGATTATTCATTTTCATTATACATCCCTATACCTTTCAACGAGTCACTTCAAAATTACCTCTATATCAAAATCTAGATCCTAATATATTCATCATATATAATTAACTATATATTGTCAATAAGTGTTCGTTATTTTTGTACATAAATAGGATATAAGTACTATATTTTATTAATTTGGAATGCATATTTGCTTAGGTTTTTGCATATATTACTTATTGTACTGATTGAAGAGTATAGAGAAAGCAGCCCGAAAGAGTATGAGTCTTCCGAACTGCTTTTCCAACAAAACACCTATTATTAACAATGGACTTTTGTCTCAAAGTAACAAAAATCCATATGATAATAAACCATTAGTTAATTAATGAATATATTTTAGCATAAATTGACAAGATTCTCAACTGCTTGTCTCTGTTTATTTATCTTTCACAATTAACTCATTATTTCCTAAGAAACATAAGTTTTCTTTAATAGAATTAACACACGTGTTTCATAATTTTTACATATACTAATAGTAACAAAAGGAGGTGGATACCAACATGCACAAAGAAACCACACCAAGAAGAATATCTATGACCGAGATGGTTTCTTCTGACAGTAACTTTAATAATTATTCTCTGCTTTATGATACTTTGATCGAACAGCTTTCTTATGAAAATAGAAAGTATTTCAATGCTGATATCTGGCAATTGAATTACATATAAATGTATGATACCTATAAATGTATTCCTTACCCCCCTTATTATCCCGCACAAATTGTGCGGGATTTCTTTTTAATTATTAGCTAAAAGTGATATACTATATAATAATAAAACTTAAAATAGGCGAGGTAATATAAATGGATATTATTGATGCGGCAAGAAATATAAATAAAACACACGAAGACGATATTCTAACCAAGCTCTATACTCCATGGGGTGAAACATTGGATCCCTCTTATATTCTTGCGGAGTATCCCAGACCTTTGTTAAAAAGGCAGAATTATACTATCTTAAACGGATACTGGAATTATGCTATTACAGAAAACCCATATTTCCCTATATCTTATGATGGGCAGATACTCGTTCCCTTTTCCCCTGAAAGTATTTTATCCGGTGTGGAGAAGCAGCTTAAGCCAAATGAATATTTATGGTATGAACGTACTATTACTTTGTCTGCTGAGGAATCGTTGGCTCTTTCTTCAGACGCGTCTTCCGAGAAAAAAAGATTAATACTTCATTTTGGTGCTGTGGACCAATCTTGTGTTGTATATTTAAATGAAAAAGAAGTATGTTCTCATAGTGGCGGTTATCTACCATTCGAAGCCGATATTACCTCCTTTCTTAGATCCGGAGAAAACTCCTTAATCGTAAGAGTGCAGGATGTCAGTGACACGTCTTATCATTCAAGAGGAAAACAAACGCTCAAACGCGGAGGTATGTTTTATACCGCCCAAAGCGGTATCTGGCAGACTGTTTGGATGGAATGGGTTCCTCAAAATTATATTCATAAATTGAAGCTTACCCCAGATTATGATAAAGGTGAAATAACAATAACGCTTTTTGTTTACGGCAACGATTCTATTTCTATGAAGATTTTTGCAGATACACATTGTATCTTTGATACTTCTTACCAAGTAGAATCCACCGGTTCTCCCGGTCCAGACAACGCTTATAATATGAATATAAATCAGATTACATTACGTGCACGAATTTCGGAGATACATCCATGGAGTCCTGATACTCCTTTTCTTTATACACTTATTATTAATTATGGACAAGACATTATTGAGAGCTATTTTGCCATGAGAACCTTTACCGTAGAAGCTGATAAAGACGGAATCATGCGCTTTTGCCTGAATCATAAGCCATTATTTCTTCACGGAGTGCTGGATCAGGGGTATTGGTCTGACGGATTATATACCGCTCCCTCCGATGAAGCTCTTATATTCGATATCCGTACTATGCAGAAATTAGGTTTTAATATGATGCGTAAGCATATCAAAATAGAATCTGCCCGTTATTATTATCATTGCGATAGGCTGGGAATGATTGTATGGCAGGATATGGTCAGCGGCGGCTCAAAGTATTCTATGCCCATAGTCTGCTATCTTCCCACACTTTTTCCTGGAATTTTCAGCAGTATCAAAGATGACAACTATAAATTATTTGGCAGGTTTTCCAAAAAGGGACGCAAAGAATGGGTGCAAGAATGCATGGACACTGTAGATTACCTCTATAATGTTCCTTCGATTGCTGCCTGGATTCCCTTTAATGAAGGCTGGGGACAATTTGATGCGAAAGCTATCAGTGCACAAATAAAAGAAAAAGACCCCACGCGCCCCATCGACCATGCAAGTGGTTGGTTCGATCAGGGCGGAGGAGACTTCAAAAGTGTGCATAATTACTTTAGAAAATTGAAAATAATTGAAGATCCACGGGCTTTTGTCATATCAGAATATGGCGGATATGCCTGCCATATTAAAGGACATTCCAGCGTGGAACGTATCTATGGATACAAGAAATTTAAAAACATGGAAGACTTAACAATAGCATATCACAAACTAATCAATGAAGATCTAAAGCCTTTGATAGACAAAGGTCTTTGCGGTGCTGTTTATACGCAAGTATCGGATATCGAGGAAGAGGTAAACGGTCTGTTAACCTATGACCGGAAAGTGTGTAAACTGCTTCCTTATCTTCCTACCTAATCTATCATATCTATATTCTGTGGTTCCAGCGTTTTTTCCAGCTTCTTTTTGACATGGAAAAAGGCTGGAAACAGGAATAAATCTGCAAAAATCCATGCCAGCGGGCTGGCAAAGCAAGCACCTGCAAAACCAAAAGCTGGTACTAAGAGTATACCGGCAATGCTTCTTGCTATCATTTCACACACCCCAGCCAGAATTGCAAAAGTGCTAAATCCCATGCCTTGAATCATAAATCGTAAAATATTCACAAAAGCCAGAGTAATATAAAAAGCACTGCTAATCATTAAGAATAATCTTGCATTGGAAAGTATCTGTACTTCTTTCGTATTAATAAACAGTGAGGCCAATTGAGC
>CAYXCV010000077.1:0-7357 GCA_964463365.1 uncultured Kineothrix sp. | reverse complement strand
GGAATACCCATACCACACAATATTCTCATATGGGCAAAATTAACTTTCCATTCTTCTTTTTCTATTTTTAATATAGGAAACTTCTTCGTCATATAAATCAAGCAGAGGATTCCGGAAATTCCTTGGGAAACTACCGTAGCCACTGCCGCACCCGCTACCCCCATCTTAAATACAAGGATGAATAATAAATCCAATGCAATATTTAATATAGAGGATATGGTAAGAAAGATTAACGGCGTCTTGCTATCCCCCAAAGCCCTGATAATTCCTGAAAGCATATTATAAAGAAAGGTCGCCGGTATCCCCAAAAATATAATAAGTATATAAATATATGCGTCATCAAAAATATCCTGAGGCGTCTTCATAAGGATAAGCATAGGACGGCACAGAATACTCACTGCCAATGTCATAACAGCAGCAAAGACGATGGAAAGCCAAGCACTGTTGGCTACAAACCGGCGCAGACCGGAATAATCCTTTGCACCAAATTTATGAGCCAAAGGAATGGCAAATCCATTACAGATACCCATACAAAAACCAATAATTAAGAAATTCACAGAACCGGTGCTTCCTACCCCTGCCAGCGCTTTCACGCCAAGAAAGCGCCCCACAATAAAGGTATCCACAACACTATAAAACTGCTGAAATATAAATCCAAATAATAAAGGAACAGAAAACCCTGTGATCAACTTCATGGGAGATCCCTGCGTCATATCCTTCGTTAACTCTTTAGCCATTATCTTCTTCTCCTAAAATCTATGAATAAAAATAATGTTATTGATACTGTTTAGTATCAATAACATTATTTAGCCTGAGTATAATCTTAACCAATATAAAATGATAGTAGATTACTACTTAAAAAAAGGAAAAACCTCTTTTATTCCATATTACGTACTGCTTTTCGAACCGGTAAAATCAATGTAGGTGAAACCGAAAGTTCATCTACACCCATTCTTACAAACTCTTCTGTAAGAGAGGTGTCTGCCCCAAGTTCACCGCAGATTCCTGCCCAGATTCCTTCTTTATGTGCATTCTCCACAACCATACGAATCATTCTGAGAATGGCCTCGTGATGAGAATCATAAATATGATCCAGTTGTGCATTCTGCCTGTCGATTGCCAGTGTATACTGTGTTAGGTCATTGGTTCCTATACTAAAGAAATCCACCTCCTTAGCAAGCAAATCACTAATCATAACTGCCGCCGGAGTTTCAATCATAATTCCCTGTTCCACATCTGCAAAAGGTATTCCTTCATCGGTCAGTTCTTTTTTAACCTCTTCCACTATTTCCTTAATCTGCTTCACTTCTTTCAATGAAATAATCATAGGATACATAATAGATATGGTACCATATGTGCTGGCACGGAATAACGCCCTAAGCTGTGTTTTAAATATCTCTGGCTGGGTGAGGCAAATGCGGATGGCACGGTATCCCATAGCCGGATTTTCTTCATGGGCAAGACCAAAATAGTCTGCCTGTTTGTCCGCCCCAATATCAAGCGTACGAATAATCACTTTTTTGCCTGCCATATTTTCTGCCACTGTTTTGTATACCTGGAACTGTTCCTCTTCTGTGGGATAGGTATCTTTCTCCAAATACAGGAATTCGCTTCTAAAAAGTCCGATACCGCCTGCATCATTCTGAAGTACACTTGCGACATCTGAAACATTTCCGATGTTAGCATAAATATTTATTTTCTTACCGCTTTTAGTTATATTTTCTTTTCCCTTGAGCTCCTGAAGCAGTTTTCTTTTCTCAATTTCTTCATCTCGCTTGGCTTTGTATTCTGCCAAAACATCTTCTATGGGGTTTACAATCAGTTTGCCGGTGAAACCGTCCACTACGGCCATTTTACCCTCTATTTCATCTTCGTAATCCACACTGATAAGAGCCGGAATATTCATGGTTCTTGCAAGGATTGCCGTATGTGAATTGGAAGAACCATATTTTGTTACAAATGCAAGTACTTTGCTTTTATCCAGCTGCACTGTTTCACTGGGTGCTAAATCTTCTGCCACTACAATCGTAGCCTCGTTTGCATCAAGAGCATCGTCATCTTTTCCCTGTAATGCACTAATCAGTCTTTCGGAAATATCCTTCACATCTGCCGCTCTTGCCTTCATATAGTCGTCTTCCATAGCTGCAAACATTCCCGCAAAATTATCAGCAGTAAGTGCAACTGCATATTCTGCATTGATATTCTGTGTTTCAATCATATTGGTAATGGAATCCTGATAGTCCTGATCCTTTAACATCATCTGGTGTACATCAAAAATCATAGCACCTGACTCCCCAACCTCTAATACTGCTTTATGATACAATTCTTGCAGCTGTGAAGCTGCCTTTTCTGTTGCGTCTATTACCCTTTTAAGCTCGGTTTTCGTATCTTCCACATGTCTTCTTTTAACACTCTGGTTATCTTTCTTAAGAATGGCAATTCTCCCAATCGCAATTCCTGAAAAAACAGATTTTCCTTCAAAAATTTTCATCAAATCCACCTTCCCAAGCCATCTTTTCTTTCGATTTTATATATGAATGACTTATCGCTTTTCTTTTATAGATAGTTTAAAGCATAACCAGCAATAAGTAAACTACTATATCGAATAATTCATTGCCTCTTCCCGAGCCTGTTGGCGTTCAGCCAGATCTGCAATTGTGACTCCATCCACTACCTTATTAATGGCATCATTTAGATCTTTCCATACGTTTAGAGTCTCACATGTATCGCATCTTTCACACTCATTAACCTCGTCATCCAGACAGGCTACCGGACTTAAACTTCCCTCTGTCAGCCTCAATACCATACCCACCGTATAGCTTTCCGGCTTACCGTTAATCCTATAACCGCCTTGTGCTCCTCTTGTACTTTTGACGTACCCCGCTCTATTTAATATCGCAATAATCTGCTCCAGATATTTTTCCGATATTCCTTGTCTTTCTGCTATTTGCTTTACTTTAATATATTCTCCGGTATTATGCAGGGTAAGATCAAGCAGAACCCGAACCGCATAACGCCCCTTTGTTGATATCTTCATAATTGTAACCCACCTTCCTTTCTACGGTATATCATACCATATTAGTATGAATTAAGCAATCAATGGATTATAACAATTTTCCAATAATTCCTTCCACGAACAGGAATATAATCATAATCGGTAAAACAAAGGTTAAGTACCCTCTCAGCCACCTTGGCATCTTCCATCCATTTCCGCTGTTTGTCTCCGCCAGATAATTATCAAATCCTACAACAACAACGATAAGCATTAAAATTGTCATGACACCTGGCCGGAGAAGCATCTGAGCAAATACATTCTCAACACCTGTCACATCTAAACTTACAAACCGCCCTGTAAGCATAAGGAAAAAATAATAGAGCATCCACCCTGCTATAGTAGTATAGAACATCATAAGACAATAATTTCCTACTAAACCTACATAACCATGCAGGTGCCACTTTTGTCCCGGCCGTTCTAGTTCCCCAAAACTTTTTATAATACTTTTCTTACTTGCACGCCCTACCGCAAACTCCATCGTCATGATTGGAAGTCCCATAACCAGCAGAAAAAACAGATAGAAAAAAACAAATACTCCTCCGCCATACTTTCCTGCTACATAAGGAAATCTCCAAACATTTCCAATACCAATTGCACATCCTGCCGACAATAAAATGAACCCCAACCTTTTTCCAAGCTTTTCCCTCTCCATAATACAATCCTTTACTAAATATTTTATAATTTATATAATACCATATTTTTTAAATGCAATATATATCCCGTCTTTACCTATATCCTCTGTAACATAATCCGCATGTTCCTTCAGGCGCTCATCTGCATTACCCATTGCAATTCCAATGGCAGCTTCCTGAATCATTTCTAAATCATTCAGACTATCACCAATGGCTATGGTATCTTTGATATCCCCGCCATAATATTCAAGTATGTGCCGTATTCCGCTTGCCTTATTATTTTTCTTTAAGGTTAATTCTGAGGAAAACGGGATGTTTTTATCAGGCTGACTGATAATCATATGATACTTATCCGGAAGCCGCTCTTTAAGTTTAAACAAATTATCCTGATCCAATGCATATAAGGACATCTTATATATAATCTCTTCTTCAGGTCGGTATGCTGAAATCGGATAAAATTGTTCCTGTGCGAAAAACTCTTGAGTGGAACGATTGTCAGGATTGCTCATATCAAAAAAATCCGAAATAGAAAAATTCATATATACTCGGTTTTTTCCCTCTAATATATAAGAAACATCGCATTCATCACAGTAATTTACTATATTACTAAGCTCCTGATTCGGTATACTCTCTTCAAATATGACCTTATCCCCTACTTGTACTAAGGCTCCGGCAGCTGAAATTGCTCCCTCTGATGTAACATCCTCTACGGGACCCAGCAGACATTTGGAACGCCCTGTGCTGATAAATATCTTATTTCCGTCCTTCCTTGCCAGCTCCATGGCTTTATATGCACTCTCTGGAATGCAGCCCATACCGTGATCAAATAACGTTCCATCAATGTCTAAAAAAATATACTTCAATTATAAATACCTCCTCTTTCGTTTCACTATAGCGTTTATTCTATTTAATACATAAATAAGGGTGCAGGAAAGAATTACCGTTAGTATTACCGGTATTTCTTCCTTTACACCCTCTCATAAATGTTCTTATTCAATTTTAGTTAAAAGGTACCACCGACCCTTGATATTTATCATTTATAAAATTGTTGATTTCATCTGATTCCAGCACATCAACCAGAGCTTTCACACCTTCGCTGTTTTCGTTACCTTCTTTTACCACCACTACATTTACATAGGTCTTAGCTGCTTCTGAATCAGAAGTTTCATAAGCAAGTGCATCTGTCTGCGCATTTAAACCTGCCTGCAGTGCATAGTTTCCGTTTAAAACAACAAATGAGGTTTCATCTATTACTCTTGCAACCTGTGCCGCTTCCAATTCAACGATTTCAACATTATGAGGATTCTCAGCGATATCCTTTTTCGTCGCTTCCACACCGGTACCTTCTTTTAAGGTAATGATGCCATTATCCTGCAACAGAAGAAGCGCCCTTGCTTCATTTGTCGTATCGTTAGGAACCGCAATTGTTGCACCGTCTGAAATATTTGAAAGATCAGATTCTGTTCCTCCGTAGATTCCAAGCGGCTCGTAATGAATCTCACCCACACTTACAAGATGAGTTCCCTTTTCCGCATTGAAACTGTCAAGGTATGGGGAGTGCTGGAAATAGTTGCAATCAAAATCTCCCGCTTCCACCACTTCATTAGGCTGAACATAATCATTAAATACCGTAACCTGCAAATCCCAACCCTGCTCAGCAAGAACCGGTTTTGCTGCCTCTAAAATCTCTGAATGAGGAACTTCAGTAGCCGCTACCTTAACTACCTTATTACCACCTGCGCTGCCGCATGCGGTAAGAGTACCCGCAACAAGTGCAACTGCAAATACCACTGCTAAAATTTTCTTTTTCATAATAATCTCCTCGCCTCTCCTCAACCTGCAACATTTGTGCCGCAGGCTAATTTATAAAATTTTCTATCATAAACTCCATTTAGCCGGTAATTCGTTTATCCAATCTTCTGGATAATCTGGTACCGATAAACTGAAGAATCTGAACTAATATTACAAGCAGTATTACTGTTACAATCATAATATCAGCCTGATATCGATAATAACCATAGCGGATAGCCACATCTCCTAATCCGCCACCGCCTACGGCACCTGCCATAGCGGAATATCCAAGAATCGTTCCAAGGGAAATCGTTGCCCCTACAATCAAAGAGGTTCTTGCCTCCGCAAGCAAAACTTTCCACACAATCGTTCCGGTACTTGCCCCCATACTCTGCGCTGCTTCCACTACTCCTCTGTCTACTTCCAGAAGCGAAGACTCTACAAGCCTTGCGATAAAAGGCGCTGCTGCTATCGTCAGTGGAACAATTGTTGCAGACGGTCCATAACTTTTACCAACCACAAATCTGGTAAAAGGTATCAACAGCATGAGCAATATCAAGAAAGGAACACTTCTAACTATGTTTACAACCACATCTATTACTTTATATACAATCACATTCGGTCTTAATCCATCTTTTGCAGTAACTACCAATAGAATACCAAGCGGCAGTCCTATGGCATATGCCAAAAGTGTTGAAGTAAGAGTCATATATAACGTTATGCCCGTTTCCTGAACAAGCATCATAATTGTTTCATTATCCCACATAATCGTTAAGCTCCTCCACTTCCAGTTTTCTTTCCCTCAGATAATGAATCATCTTATTAGCAATGACCTCATCTTCCGGAAGCTGCAATATCATCTGTCCATGCGCCACACCACCGATATCTTTCGTATCTGCCATTAAAATATTAGCCGGAGCTTTGCATTCCAGTACCATATTACCAATCACAGGCTCAAAGGATGAATTTTCTTTGAAAACAATTCGGATACAACGTTTTCCCGTCATGAGATAACTCATCTCATGACTCAATTCATGAGAACCGCTTCCACCCTGGAAGATTAACTTCTTAGCAGCTGTCGTCTGAGGTCTGGTAAATACCTCTTCCACGGTGCCTGCTTCCGCAAGTCCACCATCGTCAATGATCGCTACATGGGTGCAGATTTCCTGAACGACCGCCATCTCATGTGTGATAATTACAATTGTAATACCATATTTTTTATTTATATCTTTTAAAAGTGCTAGAATAGACTTTGTTGTCGTCGGATCAAGGGCACTCGTTGCCTCATCACAAAGCAGTATTTTGGGGTTCGTAGCAAGGGCTCTTGCAATTGCCACTCTCTGCTTCTGTCCACCGGAAAGCTGAGCAGGATAAGCCTTCGCTTTTTCTGAAATGCCTACTATTTCAAGCAGTTCTTCCGCTCTGGCTCTGGCTTCTTTTTTCTTTTGACCGGTAATTTCCAAAGGAAAGCATATATTATCAAGCACTGACCGCTGCATCAGCAAGTTAAAGTGCTGGAAAATCATAGAAATCTGTGTACGTTCCTGACGAAGCTGCTTCTCAGTCAAAGTTGCCAAGTCTTTACCTTCTATCATAACCGTACCCGTGGTAGGTTTTTCAAGAAAATTCAGGCAACGTACCAGTGTACTCTTACCGGCTCCGCTCATTCCGATGATTCCGTATATTTCGCCCTTATGGATATCTAAATTAATCTGCTTTAACGCCTCTACCGTATTGTCTTTACCAATAAATGTCTTACCGACATCTCTTACTTTAATGATAGTTTCCATCGTTGGCTCCCATCTGATAACATATCAATAACATCCAGCGTATCATATCATAATCAGGCGTATTTAGCAACTTCTGCTCTTATATATTT
>CAYXCV010000076.1:0-12392 GCA_964463365.1 uncultured Kineothrix sp. | reverse complement strand
CTTTTCACGCTAATAACCATGCCTTTCCATAACCTGCAACATTTGTGCCGCAGGCTCAAATTTGCGTGTGAGATTTAGTTATTCTTAGGTGACGTTCTTTGGCACCTTAGAATTTCTTCTCACACTAACCATGCCTTTCCATAACCTGCAACATTTGTGCCGCAGGCCCACTATGATTTTTATTATTCTAAATTACCTAGTGTTACATCTATTTCCATCTGTACATATTCTTCCGGTCCCTGTCGCATTATGGTAAGCGTTACCGTTTGATCGGTCTGTGCTTCCATCACTGCGTTTATGAGATCGTTATATATACTGATTTCTTTTTCATCAAAAGCAATGATAATATCTCCGCTTTGTATTCCGGCGTTCATAGCTGGTGAATCAATTTCTATTTCTGTAATATATGCGCCAAACGGTACTTCCAGCTTCTCATTGGCTTCTATGGTAACATCGGTTCCGTAGGTGCCAAGATATGGCTGATCTTCTTCATTGCTCATTCTCTGGATTACCTTACGGAATTCCGTTATTCCAATGGCAGACACAAGGTTCTTCATATCCTCACTATTATAAGTGTTATCAAGGATACCTAACACCTGCCCCTTAAGATTAATCAGGACTCCGGAAGCATTGGCACTTCCATACATATCTGTGGTTAATAATTTATAATAAGAATCTATCATATTTAAAGTCATGCTGTTGGAAGTAACAACTCCATAGCATATAGAGCCGCTTGTTCCCAGAGGGCTTCCTATGGCAATCACAGGAGAACCTACAATTCCGTGGTTGCTGGAACTTGCGGTTAGATCTGCCACGGTAATGGCTTCCATCGTCTCAGGGGATACATCACTTTCTGCTACGGATAGCACAGCGTAATTAGTATTAACATCCTTTTTCTTTACCTGAGCCTGCACTTGTTCGCCCCCGTGAAACGTAACCATAATAGAATCGGCATCCTCAAGATACGTAAAATGTACCAATATAAAAATCTCTTTTTCCGTTTTAACTGCAATAACACCGGAAGTCTGATCCTTGCTTTCATATGGGTCGTTGAACCAGTCCACATTGGATACGGACGCGGTTACTGTAACCACTGATTTTTCAGCGGTTTTTGCCACCTCTGCCATAGAGCTGTACATCGTCGCATATTCTCCGGTACCAAGCTTAATATTGGATATGATTCGGTCAATCTGATCGTCCTCAAGTTTGATTTCTGTAGGAGGCTCCGGCTGAACCATCTCTGAATCATCCACAATCATATCCTCCGGCAGCATTTCTTCCGTCTCTTCCGGCAGCTCAATAGGAGCGGGTTCTTCCTCCGGATATAACCAGTTGCTGATTACAGGCTCCAGGATTAAGAAAGTAAGGCATGCCACTAACGCAAAAATAACCGCCATTGCTGCGGTAATTATTGTTCTTCGAAGCAATTTCTTTTTATTGATTGGTCTTTGCTTTATCCTCTCCGTAATAAAATCAGAATCCTGTTCATTGCTGTTATGATTTTGTTCCGGCAATTTATTTGATTCCATTCTAATAATCCATACCTTTCCATATCATGCAATAAATGTGAAGAATGCGCTCTTTGCATTCTTTCGTGTGAGATTTAGTTATTCTTAGGTGACATTCTTTGGCACCTTAGAATTTCTTCTCACATTAATAACATCCATAAGTATATCTCTTTTTGACCTTAAAGTAAATAAAACTTTCCTTTTTGCACCTTTCCTTTCATAGTATTTTCATCCTTCCTATGATATACTATATCTGGTATATATGCATGTCATTGGGCATAATACCACAAGAAATAACGAAGAATTACAGATATTGGAAAGGCATAATGAATGACATGAACGAGAAAGTATTACGTACGTTAGAATATAATAAAATAATAAATATGTTGGTTGAAAAAGCCACCTCAGAACTTGGGCGCAGCCTGTGCCGTGACTTAGTACCTCTCACTGATTTAGACGCAATTAACGAAGCGCAGCTTCATACATCGGATGCTCTATCCCGTCTGTTTCAGAAGGGGTCTACTTCTTTTGGGGGAAATAAAGATCTGGGATTTACCTTGAAGTCCCTTGGTATCGGCAGTATTTTATCCACTTCTGAACTGCTTAAAATCGCAGGTCTTTTGGATAATGTTAACCGCATCAAAGCATATGGCCGCAGGGAAAGGGATCACGAATCCACCGATTCTTTGGATGATTTCTTCGACGCCTTAGAGCCTCTTACCCCTCTTGCAGGCGAGATTCGCAGATGCATTCTTTCCGAGGAGGAAATCAGCGATGATGCCAGCTCCAATTTAAAGCATATCCGCAGGAGTATTATGCTCACAGGGGAAAAAATCCACTCGCAGCTTAACAGTATGGTAAACGGTTCTTACCGCACATATCTACAGGATGCTGTTATCACGATGCGTAACAACCGTTATTGCATTCCTGTAAAAGCAGAGCATAAAGGACAGGTTCCTGGTATGATTCACGACCAGTCTTCTACTGGTTCCACTATATTTATAGAACCTACCGCAATTGTAAATTTAAATAATAATTTAAAAGCATTGGCGATGCAGGAAGAGGATGAGATAGAAATTATTTTGGCTAATCTCAGCAATCAGACTGCGGAACACGTAGATACTCTTGCACATAATCAGAAGGTTATGACGGAGCTTGATTTTATTTTTGCTAAGGCTTCTCTTGCTCTGGATCAGAATGCCACCGCTCCTATTTTTAACCAGGATCGGTATATCCGTATTAGGAAAGGAAGACACCCTCTTTTGGATAAAAAGAAGGTAGTACCTATCGACATTTATCTTGGAAAGGACTTTAATCTCCTTATTATTACCGGACCCAATACAGGCGGTAAGACCGTTTCATTAAAGACTGTGGGACTTTTCACTCTCATGGGACAGGCCGGACTTCATATTCCCGCTCTGGATCGCTCGGAGCTTTCTATCTTTACTGAGGTTTATGCTGATATTGGAGATGAACAAAGCATCGAGCAAAGCCTGAGTACTTTTTCCTCACATATGACAAGCATCGTATCCATTCTTAAGAATGCCGATGAGAATTCTCTTTGTCTCTTTGATGAATTGGGGGCAGGTACCGATCCTACAGAGGGCGCAGCACTGGCGATTGCTATACTTAATTATCTTCACAAGAGGAATATACGAACAATGGCAACAACTCATTACAGTGAGCTGAAGGTATATGCACTTACCACTGAAAATGTTGAGAATGCCTGCTGCGAATTCGATGTGAATACCTTACAGCCTACGTATCGTTTGCTCATTGGTATTCCCGGCAAGAGTAATGCTTTTGCCATCTCTTCAAAGCTAGGGCTTCCCGACTACATTATTGATTCTGCCAGGGAACAAATCAGTCAAGACAATGAAAGTTTTGAAGACTTGCTTACGGACTTGGAAACCAGCCGGGTTACTATAGAGAACGAGCGTCTGGAAATCGCTTCCCATAAAGAAGAAATCAAACGGCTGAAAGATCAGCTTCAAACGAAGCAGGAGAAGATTGATCAAACCAGAGATCGGATTATTAGAGAAGCCAACGAGCAGGCAAGAGAAATTCTTCAGGATGCAAAGGATGTGGCTGATGAGACCATTCGCATCTTTCACAAAGCCGGACCGGGGGCTTCCATTAAGGATTTGGAGAAAACCCGTGATAAAGTCCGGGGTAAGATTTCCGATAAAAATGAGAAGCTTACATTACAATCCGATCAGCCTCAGAACAAGCAGCTAAAGCCTGAACATCTGAAATTGGGAGATCGTGTGAAGATACTTTCCATGGGACTGACGGGAACCGTTAATTCTCTGCCTGACCAAAAAGGCAACCTGTTTGTCCAATGCGGAATCATGCGTTCCCAGGCTAACATTAAAGATTTGGTACTTTTAGAGGAAGAACCGGTTTTCAAACCTTCCTTCCAAAAATCCGGCGGCAGTAAAGCAAAGCTGGCTAAGTCCTACAATATATCAACGGAAATTAATCTTCTTGGTAAGACTGTGGATGAAGCACTTTCCGAACTGGACAAATATCTGGATGACGCTTATCTTTCCCACCTGCCCACGGTACGTATCGTTCATGGCAAGGGAACCGGCGCCCTGCGAAAAGCGGTGCAGGGACATTTGAAAAAAATAAAATATGTGGAGTCTTATCGTTTGGGTGAGTTCGGAGAAGGGGATTCGGGAGTCACTATCGCAACCTTTAAATCATAGTTATACCGAAAAATAAAAAGGAGCAGTGAGTTTATATGGCAACGAAACAGAAAATTTTAATTGTAGATGATGATAATATTATTGCAGAGCTGGTAGAACTGTATCTAACCAAAGAATGTTTTGAAACAAAGATTGTGAATGATGGGGAATCGGCTCTTTCAGCCGTGGATACTTTCCAGCCAAATCTTATTTTACTGGATTTGATGCTGCCCGGCATTGATGGCTATCAGGTATGCCGTGAGGTTCGTGCTAAGAATTCCACTCCTATTATTATGCTTTCCGCAAAAGGAGAAATCTTTGATAAGGTGTTGGGATTGGAATTGGGAGCGGATGACTATATGGAAAAGCCCTTTGATTCCAAAGAGCTTGTGGCAAGAGTGAAGGCCGTTCTGCGCCGCTATAAGCCTGTGATTGCAGCTCCTGAATCCTCCAACGTTAAAAGTGTGGAATATCCGGACCTTGTAATCAATCAAACGAACTACTCTGTTGTTTATATGGGGAATACTGTAGATATGCCGCCCAAGGAGCTAGAGCTTTTATATTTTCTTGCTTCCTCGCCCAATCACGTTTTTACCAGAGAACAATTGTTAGATCAGATATGGGGATATGAGTATATCGGTGATACAAGAACGGTAGATGTGCATATCAAAAGATTACGTGAAAAAATAAAAGACCATGCCTCCTGGCGTATTGCTACCATATGGGGAATCGGTTACAAGTTCGAACATAAAAATTAGCTGCTATTGAGGTGTGATTTATGAGAAAAACACTCTATCTTAAGTTTATTTTAGGGTATATTATATTTGGATTTTTTGGTTTTATTGTCGTTGCCACTTTTGTTTCCAGCATGACATTAGAACATGTAAAGAGGGAAAGAGCCGAATCCCTTTATAAAGAGGCTACTTTAATAGCCAATACCTATGCTTCCGATTTGTATAGCAGTGAAACTTCTTTGGATACGGTTAAAAAACAACTGGATGCCCTCGATACTTATCTGTCCGCTACCATTTGGATTATCAATCCTTCCGGACGTATGGTTTTAGATTCTTCCGCTCCTGTGAATGTGGAGCAGGAAGTGCTGATAGCAAACTTTGATCCTACCATTACCGCCGGCTCCTATTATACGATAGGTACTTTTTTCGATACCTTTGATGAGAGGATGCTCAGCGTATTAGCCCCCATTTCATCTAACTTTAGAGTAAAGGGCTATGTGGTCATTCATATCCCTATGAAAATTCTCCAGGAATCCAGTGACGGCCTTTTGAATATTTCTTATGTTATGCTGATTATACTGTTTTTATTGTCACTTATTATTTTGATTTTCTTCACTGAAATGGTATATCTTCCGCTTCGGAAGATTACAGCAGCCACGGAACAATATGCCAGCGGAAATATGCATTATGAATTGCAAATAGACAGCGAAGATGAAATAGGATATCTTGCTGCTACTCTTTCCTACATGGCAAGCGAAATCGCCCGCTCGGAGGACGACCAGAAGAAATTCGTAGCCAATGTATCTCACGACTTCCGCTCCCCGCTGACTTCCATTAAAGGATATTTGGAAGCTATGCTGGATGGAACGATTCCTCCGGAAATGACTGAAAAATATTTGAGTATCGTTTTAAATGAAACAGAGCGGCTTATTAAACTCACCAACAGTCTGCTCACCTTAAATAATTTAAATACGAAAGGCATACTTCTTGATAAAACGGATTTTGATATTAACAGAGTCATTAGAAATACTGCCGCTTTGTTTGAGGGTACATGCAAAAGTAAAACTATTGCTATCGAACTTGTTCTTACCGGAGAAGCAATGTACGTTAATGCCGATAAGGGAAAAATACAGCAGGTCTTTTATAATCTCATTGATAATGCCATTAAATTCAGTCACAATGATTCGGTAATAAAAGTAGAAACAAACGAAAAAAATAACAGAGTATTTATCTCTGTAAAAGACAATGGTATCGGTATACCAAAGGATGATGTGAAGCTTGTATGGGATCGCTTCTATAAATCGGATTCCTCAAGAGGCAAGGATAAAAAAGGAACCGGTCTCGGTCTTTCCATAACAAAGGAAATCATTCAGGCTCACGGCGAACACATCAACGTCATCAGCACAGAAGGCGCCGGTACTGAATTTGTCTTTTCACTTGAAAAATCTGACATAGACGATGAGGATTAGCAACTTGCAGTTTAATCCTCTTTCCAATGCAGGGTATGTAATTCTCCCTCCAGCTGCATACTTTTAAACTGATTCTGCCTTAGTGCCTCATAGAGGACAATGGCCGCACTATTGGATAAGTTTAAGGAACGAATCTTATCAAGCATTGGAATACGGATACAGGTTTCCTCATATTTAACCAGAATTTCCTCCGGTATTCCTGCACTTTCTTTTCCAAACATAATATAATCATCTTCTCCGAATTTGACCTCCGAATAGACGTGCTTTGCTTTTGTTGTTGCCATCCATATCTTAGCATTTGGATTCTTTTCTACAAACTCTTCAAAGTTAATATATCTTCGCACATCAAGATGCCCCCAGTAGTCCATGCCGGCACGCTTGATTTCTCTTTCATTCAATTTAAATCCAAGGGGTTCAATTAAATGCAGCGTAGTACCTGCTGCCACACATGTCCTGCCTATATTCCCTGTATTTGCCGGTATCTCCGGCTGATGTAATACAATATGCATATTCGTATCCGAACCTTTCCATATAAATAATCAGATGAATCATAAAGATTATAATTTCTTAAGTATTCTACTATAAAAGCTATTAAAATACACCCATATCTTAATTTTATTTAAAATAATTAAGTATCCTCTATTCTTTTGGTTTCTAAATTAGTATACTCAACTTACAGATATTTGATAAAGAGGAGTTAGTTTTGAAAAAGGTTATGGAAAGGCATGGTTAAAATTATGAAAAGAAAAAATTCTATATTCATTATCAGTACCTTACTTCTGACAGGAGCGTTGTTATTATCCGCTTGCGGTAGCAATGCTGGCAATACGGCTACGGAAGCTCCCATGGAGGAAATTAAGACAGCGGCACCCAGTTCACCCCCTGCCCCCACACCCGGTATTCAATACTCTGCTTTTACACAAAATACGATTAAAGTAAACAGCAGCGAAAAGGTTACCGTAACACCTGATATTGCTGAAGTTATATATGCGGTGCGTACCGAAAGCAAAGATGCGGCTGCCTGTCAGCAGAAGAACACCGAAGATGTTAATAAGGTGATTGAGCTTCTTAAGAGTCTTGGAGTTGCAGAAACCTCTATCCAGACTTCGGAATATTACATGTACCCTATCTATAATTATAGCGGCAATACACAGAGAATCACAGGTTATGAAGCCACTGCGACACTCACTGTATCAGACCTTCCCATTGACGATCTGGGAAATATCCTGACTCAATCTGTCAGTACCGGTATCAATAATATCCAATCCATCACTTATCAATCCAGCAAATATGATGAAGGATATCAGGAGGCCTTAAAGATTGCTGTGAATTTGGCAAAAATAAAGGCTGAAGCATTGGCTGAAGCCGGAGGCTGTACCATTGGCGGAGTAATGAATATCGTAGAAAACAGTAACTACAGCGAAGCACGTTATTCTGACAATGCCCTGGTATCTCAAATGCGTAACAAACAGCTGCTTAGCGAGGAAGCAGTTGCCGACACGGCTAATATCATGCCCGGTGAAATCGACATCGAAGTAAATATTACGGTAGAATATCAAATCCAATAGTATACATATCTATACTATAATATAAAATAAAATCACTCTTTGACTTACAGAATGCCAAAGAGTGATTTATTTTACTATGTAACAATAATTTTACTTTTGCTGCTCGTTTCTGAGCCTTTCAATAAAATCTTTCAATCTTCCGATAGCAATCTTGAGATTTTCCAGGGAATAAGCATAAGAGATACGCAGATACCCTTCTCCGCAATCACCAAATGCCGTACCCGGTACCACAGCCACTTTCTCTTCCTGCAGAAAACGATTGGCAAATTCCTCACTGGTCATACCGAATTCCTTAATACATGGGAATACATAGAAAGCACCAAAGGGTTCGAAGCATTCTAAGTCCATCTCTTTAAAAGTATGCATAAGGTATCGTCTTCTTTGATTATATGCTTCCCGCATCTGTGCCACATCATCATCGCCGTTTTTCAGAGCTTCTATCGCTGCATACTGGCTTGTGGTAGGTGCGCACATAATAGCAAACTGGTGAATCTTAATCATCTGCTCCATAATTGCTTTTGGTCCGCAGGCATATCCCAGTCTCCATCCAGTCATAGCATATGCTTTGGAAAAACCATTGATTAGTATGGTTCTTTCCTTCATGCTGGGAAGAGAGGCGATGGATACATGCTTATTATGATAAGAAAGCTCCGCATATATTTCATCTGAAATCACAAAAATATCTTTTTCTATAATGATTTTTGCAATCTCTTCTAAATCCTTCTTCTCCATAATTGCTCCCGTAGGATTATTTGGAAAAGGTAAGATTAATACTTTTGTTTTATCTGTAATCGCATCCAGAAGTTCCTTAGGCGTTAAACGAAATTCATTCTCAGCCTTTAGCTCTATTATGACAGGAACAGCATTTGCCAGTATCGCGCATGGTTCATAAGAGACATAGCTGGGCTGTGGAATAAGTACTTCTTCTCCCTCATTGATCATTGCACGCAGTGCGATATCGATAGCCTCCGAGCCGCCTACTGTTACAATAACCTCATCATTATAATGATAGTCTAATCCCTGACTTCTTTTCATGTATTTACAGATTTCTATCTTTAAGTCCTTAAGCCCTGCATTAGAAGTGTAGAAGGTACGTCCTTTTTCCAAAGAGTAAATACCTTCATCACGTATATGCCAAGGTGTATCAAAATCGGGTTCACCGACACCAAGAGAAATTGCATCCTCCATCTCGCTTACCACATCAAAAAACTTGCGGATTCCTGAGGGTTTGATGTCTACGACCCTGTCAGATAATGGATTTCTCATGGTGTAATTTTCTCCCTTTCATCCTCATACTTCTTCGTTAGTATGGTTCCGTGATCTTTATACTTTTTAAGAATAAAGTGGGTTGCTGTACTTAAAACAGTATCCAGTGTGGATAATCGATCAGTTACAAAAGCAGATACATCCTTTAATGATTTTCCTTCTAACGTTACGAGAAGATCATAACCGCCGGAAATCAAATATACGGAGTTTACTTCCGGATATTTATATATACGCTCTGCAATATTATCAAACCCCTGACCTCTTTTGGGAGTCACACGAACTTCAATGAGTGCCGTTACTTTTTCAATGGATGTCTTTTCCCAGTCTATCATAGTATGGTAGCCGCATATGATTCCTTCTTTCTCCATATCTGCCAGTTCATTCACCACATCAATTTCTTCCACGCCAAGAATCACTGCCAATTCGCCGATATCCATCCGGCTGTTTTTTTCAATTATAGATAAAATTTGTTCTCTCATACTTTCTTTATACCTCCTTATGTAAAGCAAATAAATTATACTACTTTATATAGCTCATCTGATTTTGGCGGCTCTAAGAATCGTCTTTCCTCTTCATTCTTAATAATCCTATCATTACTGTCTGTGGTTTTACCTACTACAACAGCAGGAATTCCGCTATTTCGTAATGTTTCTGCCAAATCATAGCCATTATCTGCCACCATCAAAAGACATCCGCCCGATACAAGGGCATATGGATTGATTTCATAAAATTCACATATTTCGATTGTCTCTTGCCGGATTGGCAATTTCTTTAAATCTATTTCCAGTCCAACGCCTGCTCCTTCCGCCATCTCCCAAAGGGCTCCGAATATTCCGCCCTCTGCAGCGTCATGCATAGCACATACGCCGGACTTAACGGCGAGAGCGGCCTCCGGAACTACGGATAAGAATCGTTCAAAATTCCTTGCTTCCTCAATAAATCGATACGGATATTTCGTAATAAGCTCTTCTTCCTTCTTCTTTGCAATACGGGCAGTACCCTCAAGGGCAATCCATTTACTCACAACAATATCCTGACCCGGCTTTATATTTGCCACCGATGAAATATTCTCTTTCTTTAGCTTTCCGATTCCGGTCATTGTTACAACGGGACGGATTACCGCGTCCGTAATTTCCGTATGCCCTCCGGCTATCTGAATATGTAGTTTGCTGCATTCCTCTTCTAACTGAGCAATCATTGCTTTAATTGCCGCTTCTTCAATATCTATAGGCAAAAGGGCTGATATGGTCACCGCTACCGATTCTGCTCCTGACGCTGCCAAATCATTAATTGCCGCATGGAAAGCATATTTTGCTGCGTCTGTACCATCCCATGTAACCGGACTTGTGGTAATCGCAATTAAACTATCCTCTTCAAAAGTTAAAATGACGCAGTCTTCCCCTATTCCTGCGCCATATAATACTTCATCTCTCTTAGTTTTCAGTTGTCTTAGAATCGAACGTTTCAGAACATTCTCTGATACTTTTCCCATCTTCATATACAAACCATCCGTATCTACTCGGCAGGCAGTTCTGCCGGTTCTATTGGCTGTTCCTCTGCAGGCGGTGCCTCCAGGGGTGCCTCCGGAGTTGCCAAATGAGCCAGTGCCGCTGCCACATTCTTAACATGGTCAATATTATTGGTTGAAACCGCTGCCAGCATCTCATTATATGCATTTACATCATTTGTAGATACGCCCACTGTTGCGGTTCTTGGTACCATCTTATAACTACTGCTGTTAACTTGCTCACGGCTGACCTCTTCCCCGTCTTCCGTTACTATTTTCCACAATCTGGCCTTATATCCGATATGAGCAGATTGCGTCACTACCTGACCAAGAGGAATTGCCGGATCTACATGAATCACTTCCGTATCAGGGTTCGTTACCGACAATACTTCGCTTTCATAAGTCACCTTATGAGATGGAGAACGGGTCTCCACACCATATATAGTAAAAGTGATTACTTTATCTGCCACACTTCCGTCAATATAAATCGGATATTCTTTATTATTTATAAAACGAAAATCCTTACCTGCCGATTCGGATATCGCTGCATCCGCAGAAGGATCTACATAACTTACAATCATGGAATGATTATGACGCTCTGTCACCTCAAGCTCTGCCAAAAGTACTGTATTATATAGTGTGGTAGAAACTTGGCAAATTCCGCCGCCAAGACTATCCACTACCTGTCCGTTCAGATAAGAACCGGCCATATAATATCCGTTATCCTCAGTGAAAGGAGCTACTACATCATACATAGAAAACTCATCTCCCGGATATACCGTTATGCCAGCAATTAACTCACAACCATTTGTGACATTTGCCGATCTTGATGTACCGGAGGATTTAAAGCTTGTGTGAAAAGTTCCCAACACATCTTTTACTTGTGACAGTTCTTCTTCACTGCCCCTTGGTTCATCAACAACTATATTTAATACTATATTGGTATCATCTTGTGCCCATTCATTCAGCAGATAATAATAAGTCTGTTCCACAGATGCATCCTCGTCAAGCACATAACCGGTTTGTCCCGGCGTAACGCTGAAACCATTCTCGGTCTTTATCAAAGTTGCATCCAAAGCCTCAATGTTATATTTCTCACATTGCTCCTGCACAAACTGACGAATCAATTCTTTATCAAAATCATACGTTAGTTCAAATACTTTATTCTCGTGTCTCAAATCCTGCAAAGCTTTATAACGCTGTACCACATTTCCCTTTTTTCCAAGACCGGCAGCGTCATTAATAACTTCCGGATTCGTCCAGTTAATTCCCAGCTCTCCAATTGTTGCAGTCTCCTGATTACCTTCCACTGCCTCAAAGGTAACTGTTAATTCTTTTAATCCATCTATATAATCAGTAACAGCTTGTCTTGCTTCTTCTATAGTTTTACCGGATACATCGATATTTCCCACATAAATGCCGTCTTCAATCGTATCAGACGCCTTTGCCTGAACCGGCTGTACAAACTGCATAACAGCAAATATGAAAAAAGCCGCTGTGACTATTAGCTTTCTTCCTGATTTTCTCATATATTCTCCTCTATGAAACATTAGTTATCATTTAATTGGGTATCATATATTTAGATAATGTTGTGTTAAAAAATAAAATATGATAAAGTTGGAAGTAACATTGCGCATACAATTAATAATA
>CAYXCV010000075.1:0-12408 GCA_964463365.1 uncultured Kineothrix sp. | reverse complement strand
TTTTTGGTTATCCGGGCGGAACGATTTTAAATGTATATGATGCTCTATATAAATACAAGGATGAAATAAATCATATTCTTACATCACATGAGCAGGGAGCTGCCCATGCTGCAGATGGATATGCAAGAGCCACAGGTAAGACCGGAGTCTGTCTGGCAACCAGCGGTCCGGGTGCAACGAATCTGGTAACAGGAATAGCTACTGCATATATGGATTCGGTGCCGATGGTAGCAATTACCTGTAATGTGAATTTACCTCTTTTGGGTAAGGATTCCTTTCAGGAAGTGGATATAGCAGGGGTAACTATGCCGATTACCAAGCATGGTTACATCGTAAAAGACGTGGATATACTTGCGGATACGCTTAGGAAAGCATTTAAAATAGCAAAAAGCGGCAGACCGGGACCGGTACTTGTAGATATCACAAAAGATGTAACGGCTGCATTGTGCGAATATGAGCCACAAGTAATATCAGTAGAAAAGAAGAAGGCTGTTTATACAGAGGAAGAAATAGAAAAAGCGTTAGTGCTTTTGAAGCAAGCCAAAAAGCCTTATATTTATTTGGGCGGTGGTGCTGTTATTTCAGAAGCGGCGCAGCAGGTAGCGGAATTTGCAAAGAAACTAGATGCTCCTGTCTGTGATACCCTTATGGGGAAAGGTGCTTTTGATGGACGTGATCCGCTTTATACCGGTATGATTGGTATGCATGGAACGAAGGCTTCCAATCTGGGTGTAAGTGAATGTGATCTTTTAGTTGCACTGGGTGCAAGATTCTCAGATAGAGTAGTAGGGAATGCCAGTAAATTTGCCGGCAAAGCAAAGGTGTTACAGATTGACATTGATGCGGCAGAAATCAATAAGAATATAAAAACTGAAGTGTCTATCGTAGGGGATTTAAAAGAAGTATTAAGTATCATTAACGAAAGACTGCCTGAAATGAAACATAAAGAATGGGTAAGCCATATACAGGATTTAAAGGAAAAATATCCTCTCAACTATGATGAGAGCAATCTATCCTGTCCCTTTGTCATGGAAGAGCTGGACCGCATTACTCAGGGCAATGCAATTATAACTACAGATGTGGGTCAACATCAGATGTGGGCAGCGCAGTATTATAAATATACCAAACCAAGAACCTTTATCAGTTCAGGCGGATTAGGGACAATGGGATATGGATTAGGAGCGTGTATTGGCGCGAAGATGGGTAAACCTGAGAAGATTTGCGTAAATATTGCAGGGGACGGCTGCTTCCGTATGAATATGAATGAACTTGCGACAGCCAGCAGATATCATATTCCGATCATTCAAATCGTTATCAATAACCATGTACTTGGAATGGTACGCCAGTGGCAGACTTTATTTTATGAGAAACGTTATTCCCAGACAATATTAGATGATAAGGTAGATTTTTGCTTAGTTGCTAAGGGATTGGGATGTGAAGCGATTCGTGTGACCAAAAAGGAAGAGGTTGCACCGGCTATAGAAAGAGCAATTGCACTCAAAGGACCTGTTCTTATTGAATGCATGATACAAGAAGATGATAAAGTGTTTCCAATGGTTCCTGCGGGAGCTGCCATCAGTGAAGTATTTGATGAAAAGGATTTGGCACAGTCAAAATGAATATATCTTACAAAAGTAAAAATATAGTAAGAAGTATCAGCATTACTATAATCATACTTGTTTTTATATTATCGGCAATTTATATGGGACTGTCAGAATATTATAAGGGTGGATTTAGTTACGGTACATGGATTAACGGCATATACTGTACCGGGAAGACAGTAGAGGAAGTAAACGAAGAGCTTCTGAAACACTGTACTTATAATGGGCTGACAGTTTATGATAAAGCTGGAAATACATTTGTAATAGGGGCAGCAGATATTGATTTTGGTTTTGATTTTAAAGAGTCTCTTCAAATGTATCTGGATAGACAAAATCCTTATTTATGGATAGATAACTTACTCACGATGAAAGAACATAAATTGATTCCAGTCATTTCATTTAATGAAGAGAAGCTATATGAGACTTATATAAAGATTCCGTTTCTAACCGATATCCCTCAGGAGAAAGAACGGGATATCTATATTATCAAGACATTTCAAGGATATGAATTGGTAAATGAACGGATTGGTGTACTTAATAGGGAAAGAGCTATAGAAGTCATTCATAAGTCTCTTTTGGAATTTGAAAGTAATGTAGATTTAAACGAACAGCAATGTTATGAAGATTTGCCGCTTACAGATAAAATGAGGGACACTGTTTCTCTATGGAAGAGAATAGAAGAATTCCAGAATTGCCAGATTATATATAAGCTTGGCGATGAACAAGTTTCTATCAATGCCTCGATTGTCTGCGATTGGATATTAACAGATGAAAATGGGGATTACATATTTGATGAAAATGATGATTTAATGGTTGAAGATTCCATGATTGAAGAATTTATTGACTCACTAGCAGATGAATATGACACTGTTGGCGGAACCAGATACTTTAAATCTACCCGTGGAGAAACTGTCATTCTGGAAGGTGGTCTTTACGGAAACATTATGGATAGAAAAGCGGAAAAAGCTTATTTGAAAGAAGCTTTTCGTCTAAGAATAAAAGAAACACATGAGCCTGAATATAGTCAGAAAGCTTTGAAACAGGGAAAAGACGATATTGGGCAAACATACATTGAAATAGATATGACAGAACAGATGATGTATTATTATCAGAATGGAAAGCTAGAATTACAGACGCCCATCGTAACAGGTAATACCGGCAGAAGGATGGGAACCCCAACGGGAGTGAATTACGTATATAATAAACAGGAAAACAGAGTCTTGCGTGGACCGGGGTACGCTTCCCCTGTGAAATTCTGGATGCCTGTAAAAGGAAATATCGGCATTCATGATGCTTCGTGGAGAAGCGAGTTTGGTGAAGAGATATATAAGACAAATGGTTCTCATGGATGTATAAATACTCCCCATGAAGCCATGGTTAAATTGTACCAAATAGCCGATGTAGGAACACCGGTAGTAATGTTTTATTAAACAAAATGAATAATATGCAAAAATAGTGATTACAACTTATAGTTGACGAATATAGACAATAATTGTAAAATAAAATTTATGTATAAAACAGGAGGATAAAAAAGTGTCCAGAATTTATAATTTTTCAGCAGGTCCAGCAGTTTTACCTGAGGAAGTATTGAAAGAAGCTGCAGAAGAGATGTTAGATTATAGGGGAACCGGCATGTCCGTTATGGAGATGAGTCATAGATCAAAAGCATATGACACCATTATTAAAGAAGCAGAAGCTGATTTGCGTGATTTAATGAATATACCGGATAACTATAAGGTATTATTTTTACAGGGTGGTGCCAGTCAGCAATTTGCGATGATTCCCATGAACTTAATGAAAAATAAAAAGGCAGCATATATTGTAACAGGAATGTGGGCGAAAAAAGCGTTCCAGGAAGCTAAGAATTATGGTGATGCGATAGAAGTAGCTTCCTCCGCAGATCAGACCTTTTCTTACATTCCGGATTGTTCTGATTTGGATATACCGGAAGATGCTGATTATGTATACATATGTGAGAACAACACCATTTATGGAACTAAGTTTAAGACATTGCCAAATACAAAAGGACATACACTTGTATCAGACGTATCCTCCTGCTTCCTGTCAGAGCCTGTAGACGTGAGTAAATATGGTATTATTTACGGCGGCGTACAGAAAAATATAGGACCTGCCGGAGTTGTTATTGTAATTATCAGAGAAGATTTGATTTCAGAGGACTGTCTCCCGGGCACGCCTACCATGCTGAAATATAAGATTCATGCCGATGCGGAGTCTTTATATAATACACCTCCATCTTATGGAATATATATTTGCGGCAAAGTCTTTAAGTGGCTGAAGAAAAAAGGCGGACTTTCTGCGATGAAAGAATATAATGAGAAAAAAGCAAAGATTCTTTATGATTTCCTTGATGAAAGTAAGATGTTTAATGGGACGGTAAAAAAAGAAGACCGTTCATTAATGAATGTTCCTTTTGTAACAGGAAATGAAGAATTGGATGCAAAATTTGTTAAACAAGCCACAGCTGCCGGATTTGAGAATTTAAAAGGACATAGAAGTGTAGGCGGTATGCGTGCAAGTATCTACAATGCAATGCCAATGGAAGGTGTTGAAAAATTGGTTGAGTTCATGAAGAAATTTGAAGCAGATAATGCTTAAAATATTAGTATGATAAGTATGAGAGGATGGGTATAAAATGTTTAAGTATCATTGTCTGAATCCGATTGCTGAAGTTGGATTAAACAGATTTACAGGAAAGTATGAAAAGACAGATAATATTAGTGAGGCTGACGGTATCTTAGTTCGAAGTGCCTCTATGCATGAAATAGATTTACCGGAGAAACTTCTTGCAGTAGCAAGGGCAGGAGCAGGTGTTAATAACATTCCTCTTGATAAATGCGCAGAGAAAGGTATTGTAGTGTTTAATACTCCCGGAGCTAATGCAAACGGAGTGAAGGAGCTTGTGGTTGCCGGTATGCTCCTGGCTTCCCGTGATATCGTAGGCGGTATTAATTGGGTAGCTGAGAATAAAGATAATGCAGATATCGCAAAGGCTGCTGAAAAGGAAAAGAAAAATTTCGCAGGAACGGAAATTCAGGATAAAAAATTAGGTATTATCGGTCTTGGTGCCATTGGTGTAAAAGTAGCAAACGCAGCAAAGCATCTTGGTATGGAAGTATATGGGTATGACCCATATATATCGGTAAATGCAGCATGGGGCTTAAGCCGTGATGTAAAACATGTTCTGAATGTAGATGAAATATATGAAAACTGCGATATCATTACGATACATGTTCCATTATTAGACAGTACAAAAGAGACAATTAATAAAGAATCCATTGATAAAATGAAAGATGGAGTTATCCTTCTTAACTTCTCAAGAGATTTGCTTGCCAATGAATTGGATGTACTGGATGGAATCAAATCCGGTAAGGTACGCAAATATGTGACAGATTTCCCTAATACCATAACAACAGGTAAAGAAGGATGTATTGTAATTCCTCACCTGGGTGCTTCTACGGAAGAATCAGAAGATAATTGTGCAAAAATGGCAGTGGATGAATTAAAAAATTATCTGGAAAATGGTAATATTAATAATAGTGTTAATTATCCAAACTGTGATATGGGAGTATGCAATCAGACAGGAAGAATAGCTATTTTCCATAAGAATAAAGCCAATATGATTACGAAATTCACTGCATGTTTTGGAGATGAAGAAATTAATATCTCAGATATGATGAATAAATCAAAAGGCAATGTTGCTTATACTCTGATGGATCTTGAAAGCCATGCTACAGATGAAATGGTGAAAAAATTAGAAGCAATTGAAGGCGTATTCCGTGTGCGTGTAGTAAAATAATAAATAAAATTATATATTATAATAATAAAGAGGCATTTCTGTTATGTACCGACCACCAATCGTTAGATTATGAGTCTAACTTTTGGGGGTCGGTACATTAATAAAATCAGAAAGGCCTCTTTTATTAAACGTATTATTTGAGTGAATTAGCAATATCTGAAAAACCACCCGTATTATCTTCATTAAGATCTGATTTAAGCTTAGCTTCCGCCATGACTCCGGCCTCACTGGCAAGATCCATATAAAGAATAAAGACCTCTTCCAAAGTCATATTCTTTTCTTTTGCTATTTCTTCCATAATAGGTTTTAGTGCTTCTAATTGTACAGAAACTTGGGTTTTCTGTGGATCAATATCACCCAAAACTTCTTCTGCATACTTACTGATTCTTTCCCATATCTTTATGTTTTCGGCTGTCATTTCTATTCCTCCGTAGTTCATTCTTTTACTTCCGTACAACTATTTTATCACTTGATGCTTGTGCTGTATAGGTATATTTGTTAGAATAATTGTATATAAAAATACTTGTGAGGAAATAAATAATGGCAAAAGTGAAACCTTTTAAAGCAATCAGACCTAAAGAAGGATTGGAGGAGCGTATCGCAGCACTTCCCTATGATGTTTATAACAGAGAAGAGGCAAAACAGGAAGTGGAGAAAGAACCGCTTTCTTTTTTAAGAATAGACAGGGCAGAAACGCAGTTTCCGGATGATGTAGATACTTATGCGGATTGTGTTTATGAAAAGGCACACGAGCTTCTATGGAGGATGGTTAAAAACGGGGAATTTGTGAAAGAAAAAGAAGATTGTTACTATGTTTATGAACTTATTATGGAAGGAAGGTCGCAGATAGGAATAACCGCATGTGCTTCCGTAGATGATTACATGAACCAGACAATTAAGAAACACGAGAATACAAGAGAGGATAAGGAAATCGACCGTATCCGTCACGTTGATACATTAAAAGCACAAACAGGACCAATCTTTTTAGCATATCGTTCTCATCCTGTTATAAATGAAGAAACCAAAAAGGCAAGAGAAAGCACGCCCTTATATAGTTTCATCGCAAAAGATAATGTGACACATAATGTGTGGAAGATATCGGATACGGAAGCGGTAGAAAGAATAAGGACAGCTTTTGGTGAAATAGATAGTATTTATATTGCAGACGGCCACCATAGATGTGCATCGGCTGTTAAAGTGTCACTAATGAGAAGGGAAGAGAACCCTGACTATACAGGGGATGAAGAATATAATTTCTTTCTTTCTGTTTTATTTCCGGATGATCAATTAATGATTATGGACTATAATCGTGTAGTTATGGATTTAAACGGAAAGAGTACCGGGGAATACATAGAGTGTGTAGAGAAGGATTTCCATCTGACGAAACTGGGAAATCAGCCATACCATCCGGAGAAAAAGGGAACCTTTGGTATGTACTTAGAGAATAGCTGGTATAAGCTTGAAGTAAAATCACCTCCCGCATTGGATCATCCGGTGGAATCCTTGGATGTTACCATATTGCAGGATAAGCTATTGGATGCTGTTTTGGGCATTAAGGATCCTAAAACAGATCACAGGATTGATTTTGTAGGTGGAATCAGAGGATTAAAGGAATTGGAACGAAGAGTACATGAAGATGCAAAGGTGGCGTTTTCGATGTATCCAACGTCCATTGATGAGCTGTTTGCAGTTTCTGATGCAGATATGCTGATGCCGCCAAAATCCACGTGGTTTGAGCCGAAACTCAGAAGTGGTTTGTTTATTCATGATATTAAAATCAATGATATTTAATATGATTGATTTTAAATATCATTGATTTAATTAAAAAACTTAGAATGGAGATTGGTATGAATAATAAATTATATAAGTTAATGAATTGGGCAGAGATAGAAAATATTATTTACTCGGAATCAGATAATCCGCATGGGATTCTTGGAGCTCATGTTGTTGGCAGTAACACATTGGTACAAGCATATTATCCGGGAGCTAAAAGCATATTATTACAGAATAAAAAAGACAAAAAGAGTTACGAAATGGAAGTCGCTGATGAAGAGGGTTTTTTTGCTGTTCTTGTATCCGGTAAGACTCCGTTTAAATATGAGTATATTGTAGAAAATAGTGAGGGGAGCTTACTTAAGTTAAAGGATCCTTATAATTTTGCCCCCCAAATGAATGAAAAAGATTTGGCTAAATTCGCGGCCGGTATACACTATACCATTTATGAGAAATTAGGAGCCCATCCTATGAAAATAGATGGAATAAGCGGTGTTTATTTTGCGGTATGGGCACCTGCTGCTATTCGTGTCAGTGCAGTAGGAGACTTTAATCAGTGGGACGGAAGAATGCATCAGATGCGCAGACTCGGTGACTCTGGTATTTTTGAGATTTTCATACCGGATGTGCAAGTAGGAGAGAACTATAAGTTTGAAATCAAAATAAAAGGTGGATTGACTTATTTAAAGGCAGATCCCTACGCGTTTGGGCAGCAATTAAGACCGGATACAGCTTCTGTCATAAGAAACGGTGTAAATGCCGTAAGCGGCAGAGGTGCAGCTTCAGATACAATAAGGACAAGATGGGAAGACCAAGAGTGGTTGGCTAACCGCAAAGAGAGACAAGGGAAGGATAAACCCCTTAGTATCTATGAATTATATCTTGGGTCTTTTAAAACAAGCGAAGACGGTGGTTTCTTAAACTACCGGGAACTGGCACCCCTTGTTATAAAATATGTAAAAGAAATGGAATATACTCATATAGAGCTTATGCCGATTATGGAGCATCCTTTTGATGCTTCCTGGGGATATCAGGTAATTGGGTATTATGCACCTACAGCCAGATACGGAACAAATGAGGACTTTGTATATTTTGTAAATGAAATGCATAAGGCAGGGATCGGAGTAATTCTAGACTGGGTACCGGCACATTTTCCAAGGGATATTTATGGGCTTTCCAGTTTTGACGGAACCTGCTTGTATGAGCACGAAGATCCAAAGAAAGGTTGTCATCCTCATTGGGGAACACTGATCTTTAATTACGGAAGACCCCAAGTATCAAATTATCTGATAGCCAATGCTTTATATTGGATTGAGCAGTATCATATTGACGGTATACGTATGGATGCGGTTGCTTCCATGCTCTACTTAGATTATGGCAGAAATGATGGAGAATGGCTTCCTAATATCTGTGGAGGAAACGAGAATCTGGAAGCAATAGAATTCTTAAAGCACTTGAATTCCATTGTTAAGAGAAGAAATCCAGGTGTACTTATGATTGCGGAGGAATCTACATCATGGCCGAAAGTTACTGGTGATTTGGAGGATAATGGACTGGGATTTGACATAAAATGGAATATGGGATGGATGAATGATTATCTTTCTTATATCTCCTATGATCCTTATTTCAGAGCCCACCATCACAATGAGCTGACCTTTAGTATGATTTATGCTTATAGTGAAAAGTTTATGCTTGTATTCTCCCATGATGAGGTAGTACATGGAAAATCAACAATGATTGGTAAAATGCCGGGTGAACTGAAAGATAAATTTGCCAACTTAAGACTTACTTATGCTTATATGATGATGCATCCCGGGGCAAAATTACTATTTATGGGGCAAGATATTGCAGAATTCAGAGAATGGAATGAGGAAAGAGAAGTAGAATGGGGATTACTCCAATATAATAGTCATAAGGGAGTGCAAAAGCTGGTAAAAACATTAAACCATTTATACACAACCTCACCGGCACTGTATCAATATGACACCTCATGGGATGGGTTTGAATGGATCAATTGTATTTCACCGGATTTATGTATGCTGGCTTTTGTACGAAAGGCAGATAAACCAGAGGAGTCTCTGATTATAGTTACTAACTTTGCCAACGTGGAAAGGGAATTTACAATCGGAGTCCCTTATGAAGGAAAATATACGGAAATAATAAATACAGATGACGAAGAATTCGGCGGAGAAGGGGTTGTCAACAAGGAGACTATTCATTCCGTAGAAGAGGAATGCGACAGCAAGCCTAATTCTATCACAATGGTAAGTGCACCTCTTTCTATCAGTATATTTAATTATATACCTTTTACAGATGAAGAAAAAAATGAAATAGAGATGGCGAAGGCTGAGAAAATCCGTAAAGAGGAAGAAGAGAAAGAAGAAAGAGAGCGCCAGGATAGGATAGCTGCTTTAGAGAAAGAACGTCTGGAAAAGCAAGCGGAAGCAGAAAAAGCCCTGCGTGAAGCAGAGGAGGCAAAGGAACGAGCTGAACGAATGCTGAAAGAAGCAGAGGAAGCAAGGCTGGAAGAAGAAAAGGTACGCAAGGCGAGTAAAGCAAAGCCCGCTGCCAGAAAAACCAAAAGCAGCAATAATACTAAAAATAATAAGTAAAAATGGCAGGAATTATAAATATGGAATATTTAGAGACTTTGGCATCTTTTACGACAGAAGAAGTGGATATGGGAATGATAGAGAGATATTTACAGGAGCTGCCTGAGAAAGCAATGCGGCTGGGAACAAGGGTACTGCTTTCCCTTATTGTATTAATTATTGGGTTTCAATTAATTAAGATGGTAAGGAAAATCATCAAAAAATCGTTGCTTAGAGGAAATGCAGACATAGGGGTTGTGCAGTTTATTGATTCCTTCCTTAAGGTATCCTTATATGTAGTCTTAATTATTACAATTGCATCAGGATTTGGTCTGGATGCAGCAAGTATCTTAGCAGTGCTTGGTTCTGCCGGTGTAGCAATCGGTCTTGCCATTCAGGGAAGTTTGTCCAATTTTGTCGGAGGCGTATTAATATTATTATTAAAGCCCTTTAAAATCGGAGACTATATTAAAGAAGATACCAATGGTAATGAAGGAACCGTATCAGAAATTGAACTTTTCTATACGAAACTGATGACTCCTGATAACAAAGTAATCGTACTGCCTAATGGAATCTTGGCCAATTCAAGCTTAACCAATGTCACAGCCTGTGACAGCAGGAGATTGGATATTATCATAGGAATATCCTATGATTCCGATATCAGGGTTGCAAAAGAAACCTTGCAGAAAGTGCTTGAACAGGAGTCAGCCGTTTTAAAAGACAAGGAGCATTTTGTTTACGTGAGTGAGTTGGGTCAGGATGCTGTAAATATCGGCATACGCTGTTGGTTTTCTATGGAGGATTTCTGGCAGGGGAAATGGCGGATAACGGAAAATTTGAAATATGCATTAGATGAAGCAGAAATCAGAATTCCTTTCCGGCAAGTAGATGTTCATCTCAAAGAGAAAGAGAAAAATAAACAAGAATAGACTTGCAAAAATTATAAAATGCCATTATAATAGCATTTGGTTCAATTATTGAAATTAAGTCATTAATATGACTTAATTGCTTCCGTGGCTCAGTTGGTAGAGCAGCTGATTCGTAATCAGCAGATCAGGGGTTCGAGCCCCCTCGGAAGCTGGCGAATAAAAAGGTATGTTTCTCTCACAGAGATATGCCTTTTTTGTTTTGTAATAATATGATATAATTTAGGCAATGAATTTACATTGATTTTATTCCAAGATTGATAAGCTACGCAGTTAGCTTATTGGATAGAACAACAGAATGTTATGATTAAATTTAAGCTTTTCAATAGGAGGTAATTTATTATGATGTATCCGTTTATGACACTGAATGATGACACAGAAATCACTCATTCAGAAATGCTTCTGGAAGGGAGAGTAAAGGTTTATATTGAGACTCCTGATTTAAAAGATGGATTTCATAATGCGACATGTTATCTTCCGCACTATGATTGGGAAGATATTAATGGCTATTCAGAAGCAGAGATTATTTTTTTTAAACAACTAATACATGACAACGCACATCTTATCATAGAATTTTCACAGGAGGGAGGAGCGTTAAATGCCTCAAATCTTTAGGATTGGTGCATATATTGTATATTTTTGGTCAAACGAAAATGATCCGCTTGAACCAGTACATGTGCATATTGCAGAAGGAAAAGCAACTGCCAATGCAACAAAAATTTAGATAACCGGCTCAGGTAAAGCTTTACTTTGTAATAATGCTTCTCGCATTCCACAGAAGATATTGAAAAACTTAACTCGAATAATTGAGGCCAATAGTAATATAATTATTAATAAGTGGTATTCACAATTTGGAGAGATAAGATACTTTTGCTAGGAAAGATTCTGTCGGTAAGGAGTAAATATAATGGCACAAAAGAATAACAAAGGATTTTGGAATCGTTATGCAAAGCTATATGATTACGAAGTTCTGAAGTTTAGCAAGGCAGCTTATTCAGAAATATATAAGCGTATATCAAATACCCTGACTAAAGAGATGGATGTGTTAGAACTTGCTACAGGAACGGGGTTGATTGCACTTCATATTGCTGATTCGGTCGGAACGGTTAAAGCAACAGATTTTTCGCCTAAGATGATAGATGCGGCAATGAAAAAGGAGGTGCCTAAGAATGTGTATTTCTCTGTGGAAGATGCCTCTGCCCTTTCCTTTGCAGATCAAATGTTTGATGCAGTAATCATATCTAATGCACTACATATTATGCCACAGCCGGAATTAGTTTTAGAAAATATCAGGAGGGTTTTAAAACCAGAAGGAATACTGATAGCACCTAATTTTTCTCACGGACATTTGAAGCAATCAAGCAAGCTAAATCGATGGATTCTGAACATGATAGGCTTTGAAACTTATTCTAAATGGACGCCGCAAGAATATGTTGTATTTATAGAAAAGAATGGATTTGAAGTGAAAAAATGGGACATATTGAGTGCGGCCTTTCCACTTGTCTATTTAGAGGCAACATTAAGTAAGAAAAGACATGGCGAAACAAACTAACGGAGGTGAGCGCTCTCCAATGAATACAGCCGGGTTGCGAAATATATACAATAATACGAGAAAGAAAACGTAGAGTCAGTAGATATTTAATAGCTACTGGCTTTTTGTTTGCGCGCCATGGGCGCGCTCTAAGGGGTGAAAGTCCCCA
>CAYXCV010000074.1:0-12604 GCA_964463365.1 uncultured Kineothrix sp. | reverse complement strand
TTAAAAAGATGGCTTAATTTAAGATATAATATTAGATTAGTAATAACATAAAAAAACAACCCATACCGTCATGTGGGTTGTTTAATTTTATATGAAAAGCTATAAAATTAAAATTCGATGCACATGACGCTCGAGTGGAAAATGTCACTGAAGTGACCGAGCGTCAGCGCAAGTGTCTGACAAGTCAGACACTATTATAAGTGATATTATTATAAATATATTATCGGCTGCGGCCTCCGCCGCCGTGTCTTCCTCCACCTCCGCTGGTTCTTCCCGGACTTCCGCCTCCGCTGCTTCTTCCTGAACTTCTGCTACTATTGCTTCTACCTGAGCTTCCGCCGTATGAAGTGTTTGAGTTGACTTCAATATGTCTTTTCGTGACTACTTTATTAATTAATATATCATCTTTTCGTTTTATGTACGGATTTCCACCATTTACATAGGTGGTAGCCGTTATGGTTTTCTTCCCTTTGTTAAATCCTAAATGTATGACGATATATATCACTGTCACAACCAATGCTATCATAAACGGAGTATTAAAAGGGATAAATGCAGAGTAATCATAAACTTTATCTTCTGTTACTCTGTCATAGAAAGCTTCTACATAAGCCTGATAGGCCTTATAAGGATCCTGTTCTATCTGCTCATATACTTTGTCAAGCAAATATTCCACACCACTCACACCTAATCGTAAGTCCGCTTCTCCTACCGCACAAACCCATGAATATATCTTGCCATTATCTTCGCGGAACCAATTGTCTACAAGAAGTACTCCATCGCCGATTGGTTTATTGTACCCGAATTTGTTGTCGTCATAAAACTCTTCCGCATAGACAGCTACAAACTCCTCATAAGATACTTCCGGATCTATTTTCATCGCATACTCTTTTAAGGATTCGTTTAAAGTAACAAGTAAAATATCATATCCAGTCTGTCTCTCCCTCTTAGCAATGAGCTTACGAAGATTTTCCTCTTCTTCATCCGTCAGCACATCACCATAATCAAAGACCCTTTCCGTTATGACACATTCTGTATTTTGCCTTGCCCCCGGACGAGGTTGTAATATGACATTACCAATAAAAAATAGTATTATCACGCCGGATACTATAAAGAACCATTTAAAATATTTGAAATACTGTTTTACCATTTATACTACCCCCGACAAGATACTGATAATTGAAAATACAATCCAGCAAGTCACAAATACTGTACCGCTATATGCCAGCAGTTTTGTGACAGATACCGGGGTAGAACCGATGATCTTACCGGTTTGTCCATTCATATAAAAGTCATAATTCTTTCCACGATACTTGTAAATATACCGCCAGACCGGAAGAAGTGCGTAGTTGGTAGTTTTTTTGCTTGAATTTAAGTTTTCATGCTTTGTTTCCACCTTTGAATAGCCAGAAATAGTTCCTTTCAGCAATGCATTGGCGTCATTCTTAACTTTAATTTTTGCCCGTTCTTCCAAAGCTTCCGCACTGTCATTATAAATTTCACCATAAAATCCGGACATGTATTTTTCCTGAAAGTCCTCCAGTTCCTTATAATTGAATGGTTCAATCAAATCCATTACGTCATCTTTCATCTCAATAGAAGCATCTACCGGAACTTTCTCAAAATCAATATCCATATCTCTTTCGATTTGATAATATGAGGTTTCCGTATATTCTGTGCTGCCACTGGTCCATACTTTAACTTTGATTCCCTGACCGGAATATTGATAATTCACATCGTAATCATACATCCAAAAAGGAACATACATACCTTTCATATCTTCCAGTGTAGATTCGCTCAGAAAACTCCCAGGTGTAAAAATCTTCCGCTTGAACTCCTCTTGTAATCTGGTCACAACCTGACTTTTATCAATCTTAAAAGGCAGAACAAGGTTCGGCAGATAATTGCCGTTTACTCTCTCATCAATAATGACATAGCTGTCACAATACTCGCACTTACAAGTGGAATTATATTCTTGAATGGTAAGCTGAGCACCACAGTTCGCACATTCCGTGCTTTTCCCCTCTCCTGCTCTTTCTTCACTGTCAATTCCCTCGCAATGAGAACAGTACATCTTTCCCTTAAGTGGACTGAATACCGCATTTCCACCGCAATTTTTGCACCTAAAAAACATAGTTCTCCCCCTGTTTCCTCCATTTAATATAATATTAAATTAATATATTAAAATTTTAATATACAATCTTATTTCTACCGGTTCTCTTCCCCTGATACATCTTCCTATCCACATCATTAATAGAATAATCCGGACCCTTATGAAAATCAAATTCACCAAGACCAAAAGTCATTGTTACTCTTATGATTTGATCTTTATATGGAATCTCCAATGTTTTTACTTTTTTCTGAAGTTTATCCAGATAAATCAACGCGTTGTCTCCATTTACATTATCAAAGGTTAATAAAAATTCTTCACCGCCCCAACGGCTTACTTCACCCTTGTCATGCATATTCTCAGAAAATACAAGTGCCAGTTGCCGCAGCACCATATCTCCGCATTCATGGCCATAGGTATCATTTACTTTCTTGAAAAAATCAATATCTCCGATAGCGATTGATAAATTATCAATCTTCCCGCTCCTGCATTCTTCTGCTCTCTTTTCCAGATATTCAAGCATACTGCGCCTATTTAAAAGACCTGTTAATGGGTCAACAGAAGCTAACCTATGAAGTCTCTCGTTATAGATAACAAGCTTCTGCTCTCTTTCCTGGGTATCATCAGTTGAAACTGCTAAAAAGGCAGTAATTGCTATAAAAATAAATATTGAATTAATAATCTGAAACATAATAACCATTTCGGGTTCTAAGGGATATATCGGAAGATAGAAGTGTGTATATGCAAACAAAGACAGCCTGAAAAGGCAAAAAAGCAGGCACTTAATGAGCTTCGCTGTTAAGGTGCAATAGCTTGTTGTAAAGTTTAAAACCAAAAGAACAAAGATAATATTCTGAGCACCGCAGTCCCAGCCAAAACTTCTGATAAAGAAAATACTCCATACAATCGTCAGAACATGAGCAAATATCACTGCCAATTTCGTTTTATCGATATAAGTAATATAAAAAGATAACGCATAGGCAAAAAAGCATGGAACACATAATAAAACCGATGTTATCTCGCCGGTTAAGAAGAAAGTACATAGCAAACATAGAAAGTATATACACATGATAATTGAATCTAATCGCAATATTACAGAGACTTTATTGAGCTCATTCATGCTCTTTACATCCTGAAATATTAAGTTTTTAATTTTTTGTATCATTTTACCCCCATACTCCCTTCAAAGTCCGGAGACTTTACACTATATCAACCTTACCCCATTAAGTTTTCTTATCTCGTATTATAACGTAATACTTATCTTTAATCAAATCACTTTTTATATTTACAAAAGATAATTATCCGCCCTATTTTTAAGTTCTACCGCGAAAGAATGCATATCTTTTTTTAGATAGTTTTCTATACCGGTACAAAGGCCGTCATCCTCTTTTCTTTTCTTAAATTCCCCCCATATAAATTGATTTAACAAGTTTATTAATTTATCCTCTAAAGACTCTATAATCTCTTCACGAATGGAAAGTTTTCCTCTCACCATCTTAATTAAAACACTGCGTATCACAACAGAACTAACATTAATAAAAAGATCCTTGTAATTACTATGATAATCTTTTAAAGCTTCTATTATATATTTACGTGGAAACGTTAAAAGAAAATTCTGTTCCAAATAAACGCTGTCAATATATTGATAAATAAGATCAATGCCTTCTAATTGATAATACATCTCTATGAGAGGATAATCAAGTGTAAGAATATGGTCCTGAGGCGAAAATCTGGCATCGTATTGAACAAAAAAGACAGGCATACCTTTTACTACCGTATCATAATAGCAAAGCAATCCATAGGAATCAAAATTCTCTATCATTTCCTCATAGATTTCCTTTGCCTTCAGTACCTTCTTAATTATAAGCTGATATCCGGTTTGATATGCTTCGGCTGCTCCTAATTTTCCTGTTTTGATTTCAAAATCACCACTTTGTCTTTCATTTTCCCTGATACAATAAATGATAGCCCCCATTAACTGCTGAGCCTTTTCATAAGTGATAGAAGTACTGCTCTTTCCGGTATATTTCTTTGTTAGTTTTTGTACAACAGGCAACAATTCTTCCATAGAATACTTCATATATGTTCCTCCCTTTTGTTTCAGTGTGGGGTTAACTAAGCTCTTCGTATAAAACCATAAGATACAGATTTCTATCCCATCTTGCTTCCTCTGAAAACTTTTCACCTTCACTTACTCCGCCGCTTTCCTCATAACCGCGATATCCTGCCCTGACAGCTCTGGCAAAACGTTCCAGACAAGTTTCCTGCAGATAGTCCGCAGAGCCGTAGCAGATGCCTTCAAATAATTCTTTCATAACCGTAATCAGTTCGTCATCCGTAAGATTATCATCTGATTCATTCTTATATAGATAGAATATATCTTGCAGCTGTGCTAACGTTTCCGCATAATTATCTTGATTTATAAATTGAGAGTCACAAAATGTTTCTATCAGTTCCGGCAGAATTCCTTCTCCGAATTCTACGCGCCTTTGCTCCTTTAGAGCGTCCTTCCTTGACTGCATCAGCATACCTGCCTCCTGCTCTGTCAGCGTCAGTCCGAATTTACTTGATTTCTCATTGCAGCTTAAAACTTTTTGTAATTCCTGTTTCTGCCCTGCCAGCAATATCATTTCCATCCAACGTTCCCGCATCCCAATACCTCCCTAATATCCTTTGGTAATTATCTATTTTACTACAAATTTATTTCATAACAAGAATTGTAAAAATATTGATTTTGTGGTAATATAGAGGTGGATAAGAGGTGAGAAACCATGGTTTTTACCTCTTATCCTTTTTTATTCCATAGGAATTGCAAGTGACCTCGCGTCAGCGCTTGTATCGTTACTTATTGCAAATGAACAAATCTTGCTATTTCATGCCCTCTCTGTTGATTAATTCTTTTTTCTGGTACATAATTATATTAATCTATACTTATAAGGGAGGCTTAATCATGTCCACATTTGAAACTCTGCAAAAAATCATAACGAACATGGAACATGTCATTGTGGGAAAACGAAGTATCATTGAACTCACACTTATCACCCTATTGTCTGACGGTCATCTCCTTTTAGAAGATGTTCCGGGTGTGGGAAAAACCACTCTGGGGAAAGCACTTGCACAATCCATCGCATGCAGTTTTGCCAGAATACAGTTTACTCCGGATACCCTTCCCAGTGATGTCATCGGTTTGACTATTTATAACATGCAGACAAATAAGTTCCGTTATACTCCCGGCGTCGTTATGAACGATATTCTTCTTGCCGATGAAATCAACAGAACTTCTCCGAAAACACAGGCAAGCCTGTTGGAAGCTATGGAAGAACATCAGGTAACCGTAGACGGTAAATCTTATCCTCTTCCTGACCTCTTTATGGTAATCGCTACACAGAATCCCATTGAGCAGTTAGGAACCTATCGACTTCCTGAAGCACAATTAGATCGTTTTATGATGAAAATATCTATGGGATATCCTGATAAAATTAGAGAAGAAACTGATATTGTACGACGTATTATTGATGAAGAACCGCTTAAGAACCTTCATCCGGTTACTACGAAGGAGGAGCTTCTTAATGTAAAGGAAGCAGTAAAAGAAATTACCATACATAATGATATTATTACTTATGCGGTTGAAATAGCCCGGAATACGCGTAAAAATAAATCCCTCACACTCGGCGCAAGCCCCAGGGCGGCCATTGCATTAACACGTGCTGCCAGAAGCCGTGCCTATATTCTAGGACGTTCCTATGTGATTCCTGAAGATATTGACGCCCTTGCCAAACCAGTGCTTTTGCACCGACTGATTCTATCTCCCGAGGCAAGACTTGAGGGGAAAAAGGAAAGTGAGCTTCTGGAAGAAGCCATTAAACAGACAAGGGTACCTGTTTTATGAGAAAATTAATTTATTTATTATTTTTAATCGGTGCAACTGTATTAGTAAGTTTCAGAGGCGGTAATATTTCATATATGCTTTTTTACTTTATATTAATATTACCTGTTCTTGCCATACTTTATTCTTTATATGTATACTTTCGCTTTAAAATCGTTCAGGAAGTATCTAGAACTGTTGTGAAAGCAACAGAAGTTCCTTACCGCCTGATTCTGGCTAATGAAGATCCGATTCCTTTTACCGATATCACATTGCATTACTATTCTGATATGGTAACTATTGAAGAATGCAAGGAAACCAGTAATCTTAGCTTACTGGCGTATCAAGACACCAAAGTGGAAACGAAGATGTACTGCAAATACCGGGGAACCTATCCTGTGGGTGTCAAAAGTGTTTCTGTTACTGACTTTCTCGGTCTTTTTACCATTACTTATCCGATGATGACCCAAGTCCGGCTCACCGCTAAACCTCGCATCTTACCTTTGGAGCTGCTGAAAACAGAGATTCAGAAAAAAGATCCCAAGAACAATATCTTCTCAGCTTCTAAACTGCAGAACCTGCCGGATTTCGAAATACGCCCTTATCATCCCGGAGATCCCCTTAAATATGTCCATTGGAAAAATTCAGCAAAAACCGGAGAATTACTGGTTCGGAAACAAATGCCGGAAGAATTATTCGAAACAGTGATTATTATGGATTTATCACCCATAGAAGGTGATACGGAGAAGCGTTTGCAAAGAGAAGATAATGTGATAGAGGCTACACTTGCTTTTGTTCATGACTATTACATGAAACAAATTCCTATACGTGTGGTTTATATGGAAGATAAGAATCAGCTAAAAGAGGTTTTGATCGATACAAGAAAAAACTTTGATCAATTTTACGATACTTGTGCCAATCTTGCTTTTACATCCGCTGCCCCACTGGAAGCTGTCATGAAAGAATATGCCAGACAGACGGTACACAATTATTCAATGATCCTGATTACCTCTGCCATTACCGAGCAATTAAGCTTATATCTGCTCAGTAAGCACGGAGCAGAGAATGAAATCGTTCTCATCAATACCGAGGAGCTAAGTTTATGATTAAAGAAATATTACTTAATTCTGAGAAAACAAATAATTTTTATAAAATATTTTACTCGGCAGCACTATGTGTAGGAATGATACTACTCGCAAATCAGTGGCTGTCATTATCTATCCATCATATTTTTATTGTTTTAGCTGCTGTACTTCTTCAATTTATTATTCACTATACCGAAGAACGAAAGCTCCGTTTACCGTTGCTCATCTCAATCATTGTTTTGATTATCGTAACCGTATTCCTTTTATATAAAAGAAATGCAGAATCGGCTTCTTATTATTACTATCTAAGTCTGGAAGCCTTATGCATTATAACCTCTATAATATGCTATTTATCCCGTGACAGAATATGGCTGAAAACACCGATCAATCTTGGGCTTATTTCCTGTCTTATTTATTTTAGTATTCAGAAAATCAGTCTGCCCAGATGGATCGTTTATATTGTCCTGCTTTGCTTTCTTCTTTTTCTTGCTGATATGTCAGCATATCATAAATATAAAAAATCAAATTATAAAGAACTATATCTGACTCCGGTACTTTTTATTGCGTTATTGCTTCTTTTGATTGTTCCGATCAAAGAATCGCCGATACGCTGGCAGACGGTGAAGGATTTTGCAAAAACTGTGCGTGAAGGTGTTCATGCTTTGGTTCTGCATGCAGAATATCTTTGGGAAGGCGGGGATGGAAACTATTCCATATCGTTCGCCGGATACGGAGGAAACGGACAGTTGAAAGGGGATGTTCTTTCTTCTGATCATATACAGGTTTCTATTCGGGGTTCTAAAACAAAAAGACCACTCTATCTTACCGGAAGTATCTACAATTCGTACAACGGCCACAATTGGGATTATAACGGAAGTCTTATCAACTCTGCCGATGAAGAGTATTTTGATTCCTATGATCAGCTTAAGAACGCTTTGGAACAGAGTATTTATACAGAAGATGATATCAATGCATTTATGGAACCGCATTTTTATGATGTTGAATATGGGGGACTTAGAACAAAGAGTGTTTTCCGTCCCATTTATACTTCCCAAATACAACTTCAGTCCAAAGTTTCTCTTATGAAGAACTCTCTGGATGATATTCGTCTGTCAAAAGCACAGGGGCACGGCTTTCAATATCGTGTTCAATTTTATGAAATAGATTTTGTTGATGCCGGAATGAAAGATTTCTTACGGGGTAAAGCATGGAATCATACGCCTATTGACCGCGCTTCTTCGAATGCATATACGGAATATATTTATAACAATTATATGAGTATTCCTGAAATTGTTCCTGACAGAGTTTATGATTTGGCACAAAGCATTACCGCTAGTTACGATAATGACTACGATAAGCTGAAAGCAATCGAACAATATGTATCCACCCTCTCTTATTCACTGACACCTGCTGCCGTACCCGCAGACAGAGATGTTACAGATTATTTTCTATTTGAAAGCAAGTCCGGATATTGTACTTATTTTGCAACCGCAATGGCTATACTTGCCCGCTGTGAAGGCATTCCAAGCAGATATGTGGAGGGTATGGTATCTCAAGACGCCTGCCGTTATAGCAATCAGCTCTTAAATCTAAGGGGTAATAATTCCCATGCCTGGGTGGAAGCTTATATCCCCCATATCGGATGGATTCCCTTTGAGCCCACTCCCGGTTATTACGAAAATGCTAATAAAGTAATAGAAGCTTCTATACCATCTTCCGGTACTGCTCCTATTACTCCTACTACTATGCCGGAAATTCCCCTGTCTCAGGACAGAAATTTAGACCCAATGGAGGAATCACCTTCGTTTTTCTTTGAAAACAGAATGTTATTATTACAGATTGCTATAGAAATAGTACTGATTGTTATTGTTCTTATTCTATTCATTATGTTATTTCTTTTCATAAGAAATAGGATAAGAAAAACGCTTTATATGAGGAAAAATGACTATGAGAAGATAACCTATCATATGATTAAAATATTCTCACTGGGCAAATTATATGGCTATCCTATGGAAGCTCATGAAACACTTTCAGGATATGAAAACCGTACCAAACCCTGCCTTGATACTGCGGATATGGAATTTTCCATCTTATGTTCCTTGTTTCAAAGCATTCGTTTTGGACACAAAAAGATTCTTTATACGGATATTGAATCCATGGAGAGCTATACGCAAGCTTTGGAAAAACAGTATTTAAGTGATTGCGGTTATTTTAAAAGATTACTCTACTATATATATTAAATTAGTTTACATCAGTTGACACCCCGGACAAAAGTATATGGTTCCGCCTAAATAGGTGGCTTTTTGAATAGTATTACCGCAGTAAGGGCAGTCGCTGCCTACTGTTTTCTTGCTTAATTTCGTGCGGTACCTGCCGGCAGCTCCAAACAAAGTTTTCTCCGTATCCCTGCCGTTTCCTTCTATCATCTGTGACAGAATCAGAATGACGGCATCATACAGTCTTCTTAATTCCGCTTCTCTAACGGTTCCCATCTTTTTCTTAGGATGGAGCCCTGCTTCTAATAGGATGTCCTGCAAAACCCCATTTCCTAATCCCGGTATCCTCTGCTCCGTGGCAAGAAAAGCCTTGACCGAAAGATTACTACCTATGTTTTCCCGCAGCGATTTAAAATATTCATAGTCAAAGCCCTCTGTCCCGGGCATCGGCTTCTCTTTACCTACCCAGTAATAATAGTTTTCATACTCAGGCTGTTTTATTAAGAACATCATTCCATACATCTGAACACTGTATATCAGAGAGCTTCCATCTTCAAAAGTAATACGAGTCTGGTACCGGTCCGGAAGCTTCTCACCCTCCGGAAAATAGCGGACATTCACCCCATCCCCGACTACAAAATGGTACTCTTCCAGTTCCATTTCAACCATACTCCCGATTCCATGGGAATTACCCACAACTTTTCCTGATATTTTCCCATCGTATTCCTTCGGGTCTCCTTCATACCATGCAAATCCATGCTTTGTATGCTCCGTCTCTGCTTCTGCAATCCGTTTTCCTCTGATGGTTTCATTTAACTGGCTTGCTAATGTCAAACTTTCCGGTATCTCCAGCATAAGTGTCTCTCCTTATTCCTTGTATTCTTCCAACATGTTAATCAATCTTTTTCTTACACCACATCTTACTTCTGCGGGTTCTAATACTGTGGCTGCCGCTCCAAAAGATAGGATAAAACCATAGACCCACTCATCCAACAGATAATGCACACGAATAAGAAAATCTCCGTTATCCTGCACACTTATCTCACCTTCATCAAAGCGGTCATACACCCGGTAAGCTTCTGTTTTATTGATAAGCAAGGTGATTTCTGTTCGTCTATCATCATACTCTTTGTTACCTACTTCCGCTTTCTCCTGATGCCTGCTCCGATCCGGTGCAAAAGACTCCTCCAACATCTCGATGCGTTTCATCCGCGGTACCTTAAAGAGCCGCATCGCTTGTTTCTCCAGACAGTATGCTTTTACATACCAGGTGTATTCCTTAAATTGAAGCTGGACCGGCTCCACAGTTCTTGTACTCATGTCACCGTATTGACCATAATAATCAAAGGTGAGTTTTTTATGATTTAAAATAGCTGTCTTAATTTGTTCAAATACTTCTTGTCTGCTGTTACTCCAATCTGAAAAATCTATAGAAATCCAGTTACTGGGCTCCACCTGGAAAAAAACACCCAGTTTCTCCAATATCTTTTTCTCGCTATGATTCCCCGTTTCCTCCATACTGCAAAGAGCTGCCAGAATCTGCTGCTGTTCTTCCTTTGTCACCAACATTTTATTCAGTACGAACTGTTCCGTAAGACTGATTCCGCCGTTCTTGCCTTTTCTCGTGTAAACAGGTATTCCTGCCATACTAAGAGCCTCTACATCTCGATAAATAGTCCGCACCGATACTTCATAATGTTCGGCCAGCTCTGCTGCCGTTACACTGCCTCTATTCATCAATATATAAATCGTTCCTAATAAGCGATTGAGCATCTGTTTTCCCTCTCTACGGCGAAATACCTGTAAACGGCGACTGCATATTTATACTATCAAACTTAATATGACATCTGTATGTCATATTATAACAACTCTCCATATCTTTTTATATATAAATTTTTCACAATTGTTGTGAAAAGCATATAGCATACAATTGTTAATGCCAGCCAAACAAAGTATACAGGAGGAAGTGCTGCCAAATGAAGTGCGGTACCCAGCGAAGTAAATGGAATAATCGTAAGTACTGCTATCCCTGTAAAAGTCAGTAAGGTTACCGGTAATGAAGCACGGCTTTGAATAAACGGTATTTTTGCCGTTCTTATCATATGAATCACAAGTGTTTGGCTCCACATGGATTCTATGAACCATCCTGCCTGAAACGTTGCGATATAAAGCACTCGCATACCGGGATCTGTCAATTGATGAAACATCAGCCCGCCGCATACTGCCGGACAGATAACAAAATACATCAGCAGATAGGTCGTAATATCAAAGATAGAGCTGACCGGCCCTATAATAAGCATAAATTTGCTGACCGAGGAAGCTTCCCATTTGCGGGGTTTTTTCAAATAATCTTTATCTACATTATCCCAGGGAATGGCGGTACATGAGATATCATATATTAAATTGAGCAAGATTAACTGGATGGATGACATTGGCAGAAAAGGTAAAAATGCACTGGCTGCCAACACGGAAAACATGTTTCCGAAATTAGAAGAAGCTGTCATTTTAATATATTTCATCATATTGGCATACGTTTTTCTGCCTTCTATAATTCCATCTTCTAATACCATCAAATCTTTTTCTAATAAGATGACATCTGCTGATTCTTTTGCAATATCAACTGCTGTATCTACGGAAATCCCTACATCCGATGCCTTCATTGCTGCCGCATCATTAATACCATCTCCCATATAACCAACCGTATGACCGTTCTCACGAAGAAGCCTTACAACTCTGGCCTTCTGTGTAGGAGACAGCTTAGCAAAGACTGTAATCTCTTCTGATTTCTCTGCAAGTTCTTGGTCACTCATAGAATCTATATCTATGCCAAGCAGAATCTCCTTTACGGAAAGTCCCACCTGACGGCAGATACTAATGGTTACCTTCTCATTATCACCTGTCAGAATCTTTACATCCACCTCATGCTCTTTCAAGGCTCTGATGGCTTCCGCTGTTGTTTCCTTAGGCGGATCCAAAAAGGCAAGAAATCCAATGAGCACCATATCCTTCTCATCATTTACAGAGAATTCCCCAACCGGTGCCGGATTGGTCTTTTGTGCTACTGCAATGACACGCATTCCATCGGCGTTCAGTTCATCTGATTTTGATAGAACAAATTGCCTGATTTTCTCCGTTATGGGTTCTACTTTTCCCTGATATTCCACATAGGAACAGCATTTGAGCATTTCTTCCACCGCGCCTTTTGTAATCATCTGAGTTTTATTTGCCTTATCAGCCACAACAACACTCATTCTACGGCGGTTAAAATCAAAGGGTATTTCATCAATTTTAGTATAAGCGGTTTCAATACCGTTATCTGCAATCTCTCTTT
>CAYXCV010000073.1:0-12677 GCA_964463365.1 uncultured Kineothrix sp. | reverse complement strand
TCCAGCTTTCTATTAATTCTTTATACTTTTCTCTGTCTTCTTCCATTATTCCAGACTCTTCTGCATCCCAAATTCGTTTTGAATTAAGAAAAAACTCAGTTAAAGCCATTTCATTTATTTTCCCATCCTCTGTTATCCATGAAGGTGCACATACAGGCAATAAATTTACAAGCAGCTCTTCCTCCGACCTGACTCCCAGAATTCTTTTATTGCCGCTTAATTTTTCATTCTTTATCAATTCAATTTGATCAGCCAATGTTTCTAAATCTGTAACCTGCTCCATATCAGACTCTTTTCCGACAAGTAATGGAAGAGTAAACTGAACCGGTACCGCATATGTGCCAGTCTGCGTTTTAAATGCATTAAGTAAATTAACAAAAATATCTTCCTTATCTATTATTTTTTCTAAATAAGGAGTTAAATCTATCAGAATCCCCTTACCAATATAAGAGTCCAAGGGTAAGTCATCAAGTATGATCAAATCAGGACCTGTTCCTGCAACCATTTCTGTATTGAGTTTTTTTATGGCATCCTCTCTTGTTACCGATGATTTTGCTTCCATTCCTACTTCATATCTTATATAGACCGCAGGGTTCTGTACCTGATAATGTGAAATTGCCTGTCTTAATGAGTCATTATCTCTTAAGCTATATGCTTTTAACTGAATATCCGGTACGGTAGATATGGTTGCATCATACGTATACCGGATCATTGAGCCATTCGTAAAAAGCATGAAAAAGCTATCATCTTCCAATAATAATCCTCCTGCTATACCATAGGATGGGTTGCCTAATGAGGATAGAGCACCGTCAGCCACTTGTTCCATTGCATTACCGCCGATTACATGACGGTAAATACCTTTTTCACATGTAAGATAAAGTATATTGCTCTCTTTCAGCATGACATACAAGGGTAAGGTTACCCCATCTCCGGATGCAAGCGGGATTCCCAAAGAAGATATAAAATCATCCATTACTTTATCTTGTATTACTTCCTTTATATCCAGGTCAATCATAGTTACCCCGTCTGCATTAACGCATATCAAAAGTTTTTCCGCTGCTTCTATATGGTATACCTGACCTGAAAGCTCTGCGACTAAATCATAAGCTCCGTCTTCTTTATTGATTTCATACACATTTCCATTTAGGGCAGATGCAAACATTCTGCTATCCTGAGTAAAATAAAATTTATTTACATATTCTTTATTTTTATAAAGAATATCAAAATCCAAGGCTGTTCCATCCGGAGATATGATTTTATATTCCGGATGTACATCATAACCTTTATCCTCTTCTTCCCATTCTGTCTTTTGGTTATCTCTTGGGATATATATTACACCGATATATCCATCCGGCGATACTGATATGTCCATGATAGAAGAGCTATCTTTCAGTTCATCATACCATTTAAGTGATTTTTGATCCCATGTTTCACCTTCATCTTTTGACATCAACATCACGCCTGCTGCATCAAATATTGTAAAACTTCCGTCATTCATTCTGACTATATCCAGTTCGGCAGAAAGATAAGCACTTATTGAGCTATTTTCATGTTCTATATATCTTCCCATTGCTTTATCACTTGTATCTGTTTCATCTAAACTGTCAATTTTCTTATTTTTCTCATCACTTTGCACATCATGACCTTTTATCGGACTGTCCTTACCGCATGCAGTAGAAAATATTATTATCACAGTCAGCAGCATACTAAGTATTTTTAATTTTTTACCTTTCATTCTGTCATCTCCTCATTATATAGAACATTGGGGCTTAACAAAGCCCCTTTGAAATAAGTACTTTACGCTGCCACTATTCAGCCAAATAAATGGCCAATTTATTTACAATATCCGTAACACCGCTCTCCACGCTTGTTTCTCCTCTTAATATCTTCACTCCTGTTTCACAGACCGCATCCTCTAAAACAGAATCCTGAATGTAGGGATTGACTGCACTTTCTATTATCTTTTCCAGTCTGCTTATTTCTTCCTTAGACGATGAATAAACATACAAAGATTCTTTATCCCCACCTCCACTACTACTATAGTATGAGCCATCGGAAGTCGCATAGGCAACCATACTGTCATTCCAGGTCTTTTTATTTACCGAATAAGCTCCAACACTGGGGGTATTCGAGTACCCAAACATTTGCGCAAGTAATTCTCCCGCTTCATCTGCATTGGCTGTCTTGGAATTGATACCAAGGATTGTATGGGGAATATACACGTTGGATGCCTGCCCTTTAAAATTATAAAAATTATTCCCTTTTTGATGATCCATTTTAAATATTGAGGTAATATGATCAAGCTCATTTGGCGCACCAAGTATCCCCATCTCACCGATTACACCGATTCCTCGTATATCCAAATAATCTTTTTTCACCTGCCTATCAAACACTCTTATATCTAAGCCCTCATCTTTACATTCTGCCTCCGTTTGTTCTCTTGCTTCATCTCTTTCTTCATTCGTTAAGACACTGACTGCCACTTCTGCATCCCATATTCGTTTTGCTTGTATAAAATATTCTTTTAATGCTTCTTCATTTAGTTTGCCGTTTTCTGTTTTCCATGCAGGTGCACATGCTGCCATTAAACTCATTAGTAATTCTTTCTCATGATGAATCCACATAAAATTACTATCCATGTTATCTTTTTTCACTTTTTCTACTTGATCAGCGAGTGTCTCTAAATCTGTCACCTGTCCCATATCCGACTCTTTTCCAATAAGTAAAGGCAGTGCAAACTGAGCCGGTACTGCATAAGTGCCCTTCTCTGTTTTAAATCCATCTATTAAATTTATAAAAACATCCTCTTTTTCTTTAATGTTATCTAAGTAAGGTGTTAAATCCATCAGAATCCCCTTATCCATATAAGATTCCAGGGGCAAGTCATCAAGAACAATCAGATCCGGACCAGTTCCAGCAACCATCTCTGTGTTGAGTTTTTTAATGGCATCCTCTCTTGTAATAGATGAGTTGGCATCCATTCCTACCTCATATTTTACATAAACCTCGGGATGCTCTGCCTGATAAAGTGAAATTGCTTGTTTTAACGGATCATATTCCATTTCTCTTAAGCTATATGCTCTTAACTGAACAGCCGGTACAGTAGGCATGTCGGGATCGAATGTATACCGAATCATTGAGCCGTTTTTAAAAAGTATGAAAAAGCTGTCTTCATCATATAAGATTCCTCCTGTTATCTGAAAAGAGGGATTGCTTAAAGATGTCAAGGCACCATCTGCCACCTGTTCCATGGCACTTCCGCCAATCACATGACGGTAAATACCTTTTTCACATACAAGATAAAGATTACCCTCGTTCATCATTACTAACAAAGGAATCACTCCCTCATCCATCGCCCCAAAACTTGAGCCGAAGGTTGATGTGATAAATTCATCCAGTACTTTATCCTTTATCACTTCCTTTGTATCCAGATCAATCATTGCAGCTCCGCTCGCATTTACACATATCATAGTATTCTTCGCTGCCTCTATTTGATATATCCTATCTGAAAGCTCTGTGACTAAATCATAAGTACCGTCCTCTTTATTGATTTCATAAATACTTCCATTGGATGCATATGCAAACATCCTGCTTTCCTGAGAAAAGTAAAATTTATTAATAAAATCCGAACTATTTAAAGATATTTCTATATCCATGGCTGTTTCATCCGGAGAAATTAACTTATATTTCGGATGAAATTCGTTTTGCTCTTCCGCATCTGCATCTTCCGGTACATAAACCACGCCAATATATCCATCCGGCGATACTGAAACATCCATAATATATGAGCTTCCTTTCAGTTCATTATACCATTCGAGCGACTTACGTTCCCACGTTTCACCCTCATCAGACGACACCCACATTCCGCCGTCTGCATCAAATATTGTAAAACCCCCGTCCTTCATTTTAACTATATTAAGTCTGCTGGAAAGATCAGAACTTAATGTGCTGTTTACATTCTCTATGTATCTTCCCATCGACCTATCACTTGCATCTGACGTATCCTTATCCCCTTCTACCACATTTTTATTTTGATTATCAGGAATATTTTCCTCACTGGTTCCGGCTTTTCCACACCCGGCACAAAATATCATCACCATAGCTAATACCATACTAATCATTCTTATTGTTTTACGATTCATTCTGTCAGCTCCTTTATAACCCTTATTTTATTTTATGATTTTTGTCGACATTATCAGATTATCAAATCAATCTCTAAGATACCTCTAAATTTAATAGTAAATTTAGATTATACTATATAGTATAATTCACTGTAACCTTTTTCTTCTTATTCATATCCAATAGATATAGCAAACATTAGATAAGGCCTTATCGAACTGAATAAATGGAGGACCAAACATGAAATCTAAAAGTACACTGGAACTTGTCAAAAAAGCCGTCAGGGGCAATACAAAAGCATATGGAGAACTCGTTTCAGAATACCAAGTTTATCTTTATAAAACAGCATACCTTTATACCAAAAATGAGGCGGATGCCTTAGATGCGGTTCAAGACTGTGTAACAAGCGGTATGCTGAATATAAGTAAGCTGAAAGAACCCAAATATTTTAAAACCTGGCTCACCCGGATTCTAATTAACAGCATTTATAAAAACAGCGCTAAGGAATCTCCTATTATTTCTCTTGAAGATTATTATGATAATAATGCTGAAGAATTTCCTCATATAGAAGAAAATTTAGACTTGTATGAAGCCATTGACTCATTGCGTCCGGCCTATAAAAGTGTAATTATCTTATATTATTTTCAGGAAATGAAAATAAAAGAAATTTCCTATGCTATGAATCTTCCGGAAGGAAGTGTAAAGGCTTATCTTTTTAGGGCGAAAAAAGAATTAAGAGATTATTTAGAGGAGGATTATAAATATGAAACTGCAACCCAATTATAAATCCATTGAAAAATTTAATAATATATCTATACCGCAGAACTTATCCAAGGTTGTGGATAAAGGTCTTAAAGAAGGTGAATTATTATGCCGAAAAAGAAATATACGTAGAAAATTTGTTCAGATTACCAGTATTTCCGCTGCTTTACTACTATCCTTTATCTTCCTTGCTGCTAATCCCTCATTGGCTGCAAAGCTTCCTCTTGTAGGGCATATTTTTGAACGATTACAGTATAAAAGCAGCTACAGCGGAGATATGGCTTCTAAGGCTACTCCTCTTACCACAGAGGAAACTACTGATACAGAAGAATCTGCTGATACAGAGGAATCAGATGCTTTTTCTCAAACGATAGAAGGCACTACCCTGACTCTTTCTGAAATTTACTGCAATAATCAGGCTTTATATATTTCCTTGCTGATTGAAAGTCAGGATAAGTTTCCTGATACTATGTTAACTATGGAGAAGCAGCCTAATATTGGGTTTAGTGTCACTGAAAATTATAGTTTTTATACTTCAGACACCACAGATTATAATATTTACTATCCGGAGGGAGAATTTATTAATGCATACACATACGCTGGCATTATGCGTATTGACTTAAACAGTAAAAAAGTTAATATTAGTAATCAAATCATACCGGAAACGTTCCAATTAGATCTATCCATAGAGCAAATTGTAGGAACTAAAGCCAATCCTGATAATTTCTGGGATAGTTTTGATTTAACAAAAGATGAGGTTGAGTCTATGTCCGAAGAAGCTTTTCAGGCTTTTATGAATGAAAACTTTACAGAGGAATGGAGTGCTTATCCCAACCTTCATGAGAATTACTGGTTTGACGGAGCATGGAAATATTCCATTCCGATAGCCATTGATGAATCACAAACAGAAACGGTGTCGATTGGAACTACCAATGAAAATGGCGTTGGAATTTCCTCTGTCACAAAGACTCCTTTTGAGTTGACTCTGACTGAAACCTATGAAAATGCCAATGCTTCTGATTATTTTGCAGTTGCACTTGATGCAGATGGTGATATCCTGCCTTATGGCACAGGTGGCGGAAGCACCAATACCTTTGCTCTGCAAAATAGAAATATCTCTACGATATACATTTATATTTGTGATTATATTGAGTATATGGATGAGCTTAAAGGCTATTATTGGTCCGACGATTATGAAGAAAATAAGAAGGTAAAAACCTTCAAACAGCTTCTGGATGAGCGGTCTGTGTATCAAACAGAAGTACATTTTTGAAATCCCACTTGCAATCTTTCACAAAACGCGTTTAAATAGTAGTTGTGTATTAAAATTAAGAATTTAGAAAACGTGAGGATTGTTATTTATGAGTAAGCTTGTTATTCCCCCGAATTATCAGTCGGCACTTAACCTACATGATACCCAGGTCGGAATTAAAATGGTTAAGGATTGTTTTCAGAGTCTCCTTGCCGAGCGTCTGAACCTGCTGCGTGTATCTGCTCCATTATTTGTTACACCCGCATCCGGTCTTAACGATAATTTAAATGGTGTGGAGCGTCCGGTTACCTTTGGTATCAAAGAGCAGAATGATGCTGTAGCGGAAATTGTTCATTCCCTTGCCAAATGGAAGAGGTCTGCGTTACAGAAATATGGCTTTACCATGGGTGAAGGACTTTATACGGATATGAGTGCCATTCGAAGAGACGAAGAAACCGATAATATCCATTCTATCTATGTGGATCAATGGGATTGGGAGAAAATCATCGCAAAGGAAGAACGAAATCTTGATACCCTACAAGAAATAGTACGTATTGTCTATAAAGTACTGCGAAAAACAGAAAAATATTTGTCAATTAAATATGATTACATAGAAGAAATCCTGCCCCATGATATTTACTTTATCACGACTCAGGAATTAGAAAATATGTTTCCGGCTCATACCCCAAAAGAACGCGAATATTTCATAAGCAAGGCAAAGGGAGCCGTATGTATTATGCAGATTGGTGATAAACTGAAATCCGGCGAACGACATGACGGTCGTGCACCAGACTATGATGACTGGTCCTTAAATGCTGACATTATAGTATATTATCCAGTTCTTGATATCGCACTAGAGTTATCCTCTATGGGAATTCGTGTGGATAAAGCTGCTCTTCTGTCCCAGCTTGAGAAATCAGGATGTGAAGATCGTATCCAATTGCCTTTCCAACAAGCAATTTTAAATGAAGAACTGCCTTACACCATAGGAGGCGGTATCGGGCAGTCAAGAATCTGTATGTTCTTCCTGCGCAAAGCACATATTGGTGAAGTACAGTGTTCATTATGGCCGGAGGAAATGTTGAAAGAAGCTGAGGAAATCGGCTTGCAGTTATTATAACTACGATATTGCTGCAATCGTATTGATGGAGAAAACGAGGTGTCAGTATGATGGATGTTGAAATTAAAGCATTAGAGCGAAAGGATTTTAGTAAGGTTATCGATTTCGCTATTAATGGGATGCACTTTGAAAGATATGTGGATAGTGAGTTGGCACTTCGCTTGTATGGCAGATATTTTCTGTATTTGGAGTTGGAACGCGCAACACAGGTTATAGCTGCATATATAGGTGACAAACTTGTAGGTATTCTTATGGCAGATATGAAAAACGAGCCAAAGTCGTTTTCTTCATTTTGGAGAAAGCTATATGTCAAAATGGTTAAAGCTGTAATGGCGGCTGTCGTCAAAGGAGGCCCCGATATATACGATACAGCGAATAAAACAATGTTTGAGAATTTTGTAAAAAGAGCTACTCCTGATGGCGAGATTTGCTTTCTTGCGGCAGACCCGACTATTCATGGTAAAGGCATCGGCACGAAACTACTTGATGAATTAAGCAGACGAGAAAAAGGTAAACTAATCTACCTGTATACTGATGATAACTGCACCTATCAGTTTTACGAGCATAAAGGCTTTGAACGTTCCGGGGAAAAAGAAATCAAGATGGAACTGAGCGGAAAGACTGTACCACTAACCTGTCTGCTATACAGTAAACAAAATTAGAATAACCAGATGAGAAAGGTGCTTGCTATGAAAGTAGAGCAGTTTGTTATGGCATATGGGGTGGAACAAGACAGACTCAGAACAATTTTGCCTGAAGGTTTTACTTCACTTAGACCTGTGTTGAGAATCAATGCTGAAATCCGTGATAGCTTGGAGGAAAGCGCATATTTAGAATTCAATACAGCCGTTGAGGCAGATGGTAAACGTGGTTGGCTTAATATAGGAAACTGGAATAGTACAAATACTGAGCTTTTATATAAAAGGGATGGAAAAACAGTTACATTTACTACGCCATTTCTTGAAATTACCTATAAAGGAGTAGGCACCGAGGGAGGATGCCCCGCGGAAAAGGATAACGATGGATGCTTCTTTCTTGGCGAACATACCGTACTATATCCGGCAGAGACAATAAATAACAATAAAGAGTTTTGTGATTGTGAGTTCTCATGGAAGTTTAGCAGTGGTGATGCGCAGGGGAAAAGTATTGGTAAGACGCTTCCGGCATTTTCTACAAAACCAATAGAAACTTATGCCAAACAAGAGTTTACAGTGCAAAATGCAGCGTCAATTCAATGTGAGCAAGTTTTAGGTTCTTATGTTGTGAAGTTTGAGCGATAGTTCCAATCTCCGAAAAGGACTCTTAAATACTCACGCCTTTGATATAAAACACGATCAACAGATATAAAATTTGCCTCTACACGATAAAATGCCATATAGTTTCCAGAAAGAATAAAACGGTAATCACTTTCTATTCCCGCCACTGATGACAGCGGAGCCCCCTGCTCCGGGAAGTTCTCCAGTGCGTCAATGGTATCCATCATTTTACTTACCACATTTTCAGCAGCGTCCGGATTTCCAAGTTCAATCTGTATGTATTCCCATATTTCATCCAAATCAATCAACGCCTCCGGAGAATACTGTATCTTATACCTCATCCCTCTTGGCCCTGAAATGTGCTCTCACATCCTCTGATAAAAGCCATCCCTTTTCCTCTCCAGATTTCTTTCCTTTTGCCAGTTCATTGATAAGCGTTATTGTCGCTCTTGATTTTTCATAGTCTTGAATGTCTATAATTGCATAGCGTCCACGTCCATTCTTTGTCAAAAAAACAGGTGCGCCTACAGCCACGTCACGCAGAACATCTGAATAGTTCCTTAAATCGGATATTGGTTTAATATTTGGCATATAATCCACTCCTCTCTGCATTCTTAATAACATTATATCCACTTCTGTTGTAAAATACAACATCAAATTCAACAGCAATTACTGTACATATCATTTTATTACCACCAAAATAAATCGATGTTCAGTTCCTTCGACATAACCATATAAGCAAGGCAAAGGGAGCCGTATGTATTATGTAGATTGGTGATAAACTGAAATCCGGCGAGCCTCATGACGGTCGTGCACCAATTAGTTTTCGTGCTATGCATTGTATTTTTCGTGCAAACAGCATATAATATAAGTATAATATGAAAGGGGTTGATGATATGTCTGGAAAAACCACAAATATAAGCATTCGCATGGATGCACGGCTAAAGTCCCAAGCAGATGAGCTTTTCAATGAGCTTGGCATGAACATATCCACTGCGTTTAACATTTTTGTCCGTCAGTCAATTCGAGAAGGACGGATTCCTTTTGACATTACACTGAGCTCTCCCAATAGCGAAACAATATCTGCTATGCTTGAGGCTGAAAGAATTGCGAAAGACCCAAATGTCAAAGGATATACCGACCTGAATCAGCTTTTCACGGATCTCGAGCAATGACAAAATACACAATAAAGCCAACCACGCAATTTAAAAAAGATTATAAGCTGGCTGTCAAGCGTGGACTGAAGATTGATTTACTTAAAAATATTGTAGAAGCACTTGCTATGGGCGAGGAACTGCCAGAGAAAAACCGCGGTCACGCTCTTAGTGGAAACTGGAATGGACATCGAGAATGTCACATCCTCCCAGATTGGCTGCTTATTTATCGGATTGAGGAAGATGTCCTTGTATTGATATTGACTCGCACAGGCACACATAGTGATTTATTTGGAAAATAAGAAACCAATAACCTTCTTATTTTTGGGGTCATCGGCGTTTCTTTTATGCCCGTTAATATAACATAATAAAAATACGGCGCGTTACCCAAATACTGGTTATCGCGCCGATTTTACATGGTATCTTATTTTTTACGATATTTCTTCTCTATCACTGTCACATAAATGCCTATAGTAATAATCACCTCTGCCATAACTCCCAAGACTGATAATATAGTAAAAGCAGAATTCGGCCCTTTTAAAAGTGGTAATCCTAAAACAATAAAAACTATTCCAAACAAACACCATAATTTACCCACCGCACAATTATATGCTTTTACATTATTAACTGGAAATGTCTCTGCATTTGCCCAAAAACCAAAGGCAACTTCCTTCTTAGAAGTTAAGGCATAAATTCCGAAACCTACAAACAAACAACCTATAATAAACCATATTATAAATCCCAACATAGTTATTCACCTTTCAAAAATAACAGCTATCATTTTCTTACAACCAAAATAAATCGGTGTTCAGTTCCTTCGACATAACCATCGGATTCAAGTTCATCTTGTAATTTGCAGAGATTATCGAAACAAGATTCAACGGTGAAATTCGGAAACTCCCAGGGAATTATTTTAGCAAAATACACCAGGGCACCTATATCAAAAAACTTTATTTGCGGGAAGTACTCTTCTACCTTTTCCACTGTTAACTTCAATTCTTCCATGATATTTAAATATTTTTCTATTTTATGTTCCTTAAACTGAGGAACAAAATTGTCTATCAACCTTGCCGATAAATCATTATTGTTCTTGCCTCCGACTTGCTGAGTAATGAAATAACCACCGCTTTTTAGCACTCTATTCACTTCATATAAATCAAAGGATTCATGCCGATTTATTATCATATCAAAAGTGTCTGATTTAAATGGCAGCTTGTCATCATCATAAGTCTGGACAACATTAATACCAAGTGGGGATAAAATCTTTTTACATAATTCCACATTGGGAGGATATGCTTCTGTCACCGATGTTTGTTTATACGGGTGCCTTAGGGATAATAAAAATTCTCCCCCTCCTGTTCCCATGTCAAGTATATTGTCTGTGCTTTTAAGATACTTCTTAACAATCTCTGTATAATCCCAAGGCAGGATTTCATTCTCCCATCTACCATGAATATAGGAAAAATCCCAACCTTTAAAAGCATGTTCCTGTTCTTTTTGCCATTGTAACTTTAATTTATTTTTATTCATATCTCTGCTCTAGCTTCCATAACCTTGTTTGCAGCTATGTTATGTGTTTTCTTTTTCAAATCTTCTAAACGCCTTATGCCAATACGCCTGTCTGCCGCCCTTAGAATATTAATCAACCCCCAATAATCATTTGTGAAAGTCTTAGATAATAGCTGTTCTTTGGGTGTGTCGATATACTCTCTTATCAAGTCAGAAATATCTGATATATCAGTTTTGTAGGGATAAATTGCTTCAAATCCCGAAAGGTTTTTCACAGTACCGTCATTCGTCACAAACTGTTTTGGATAATCAAATATTATCTCTTTATCCAGAGTAATCCAATACCTAGGTAGGTCTGTACTGCCATATCGGCTGTCCATGCGATAAGTGGAGCAATGTATCTGAAAATTTATATCTTCTGTTATTATTTTATATATTTCACGTTGTAATTTACTCCATCTCATTATAATACCTCTATAATCTATTTAATTCATCCTTTGACATCTTTCATTTTCTATCATACTAGCAGCATTGTATAAATTCAATAAAAATATCTAAAGTGAATGACATTGCGTTAGAACATGTGCCCGCCGGGGCGCACAATGATAGAGCCGCCTATCATCAATCGACAGGTGGCTCTATCTGGTACCGTATTTATTCAATGTATCTTACTTCCTGGTACCATCCTCTAATATCTTGTGACCGTCGATGGTGGTATTTACGGCCAGCCTGCCGTCTGCATAGATATACTGCCACTGTCCGGCGTCGTTCTGTACCCAGCCGCGCGCGGTGCCCTCGTCTAACACAAGCTCCACGTAGCGGTGCAGGATGGCCGAAGCCTCAGCTCTTGTGGTGTTACCCTGAGGGTCAAAGAGATTGTCCTGCTTGCCACTGATAACACCGGTCTGCTGGAGGGCTTTTACGGCCTCCTTCGCCCAGCTGCTGATTTTTGCGTGGTCGGCAAAGGTGACGGTCTGTCTGGGAACAGGCAGCGGATAGCGCACAGCTTTTGCGTAACCGGTCATCATCACTGCTATTTGTTCACGGGTGATGAGTCCGTCCGGGGCAAACTGATTGCTGCCGGTTTCCTTGGCGATGCCGTTTTTCACCGCCCATTCGATATAAGGCATGGCGGGGTCGGTGTTTGCCACATCTGTAAAGCTGCTTGTCTGGTAGCCGCTGACATCTGCTCCGGAGAGCTTACCCAGTGCCATAAGGAAGTCCCTACGGGTTATTCCGGCATCCGGTGAAAACTTGGACGCGCTTGTACCGGTAAGGTATCCCCGGCTGGCTGCAAAATCCATATGCTCCTTTGCCCAGTGGTTCACGGTGTCGGTAAATGCAGGGGCAGGAGTTTTATAGCCCACTCCGTAGACCGAGAGGGATGGGCGGGAGAAAATCAGCCTGCCGTCTTTATAGCTGGAATGGGGGAGAAGCTCCGGCTTTCCGTTTACATCCACATATACGGCGCAAAGGTTTCCGGTCTTTTCACCGCCGGTCGGCTG
>CAYXCV010000072.1:0-12679 GCA_964463365.1 uncultured Kineothrix sp. | reverse complement strand
GTCTCAAAGCGGTTTCATTAGCCGAGTAACAACGAACTGTGAGAAGTCAGCCGAGGCCATTAGAAATATGCGCCGCTAGACGCACTACGTTAAAACAAGGAACTGAAATATCAGCCCCTTGCCTCTTAAATAACTTATTAAATTTTAACACCAGTACTTTCATTTATGACTACTTCTGATTGACTATTTCCGTATCCTGATCCATATAAGCTTGGTGCAGATACTTTCAGGTATTCTCCTAATGTTGCCCAAACTTCATTGAATTCTGCATCTGCTTCCTGTGTTAGTTCAGGAAGTGTACTAGATTTCTCCTCGCTTTCTTCCTGACCCTCTGCATGATTGACTTCTTCCGCTTTATCCTCATTCTCAGGTTCATCTATGATTTCTATTACTTCAGAATTTTCTGCTTCCTTAATTATTTCTTCTGCCAATTCCGCTTCCGTAGGCATTTCTTTATACTGACTAGATTCCACAAACTTCATATGCTCACTCTGAATACCCATAGTCTTTCTTAGTATCTTGTCAACTAATTTCAACTTTTCACCTTTCGGGATATTCGGATTATTAATAACTGTTTTTGCTTCCGCCAAAAAAGAACCCATCTTAGTCATTTTAAGCTTTTGGACATCATCTTTTGTCTTACAGGAACGGACCTGTCTTTTATATGCTTCTCTTTCCGCCCTTATCTCTAAATAGTCTCTATAAGTTTCCGGGCTATTCTTTTTCAAATATTCTATTTCCTCTGGTGTAAGCTCTGCGCCTGACCTAAGCTTTGCATCTATGGATCCCATAATATTTCCTTCTCGCATACGTTCTAAATCCTCTTGGAACCGTTGTATTTGAGGGTCTATTTGCTGAGAAGCGTTTTTCCCTGCATTTTTCTTGCGCTCCTGCCATTTACCATCCAGCTCCGCAAGCTTTACAGTATTTCGAATTGTTCCTGCTATCGGTAATATCATAAGAAAACCTCCTTGTTTTCCAATCTTGTTTCATAAACACAAATCCATTTGTGTATACAAAAATAATAATTCTGTTACCATTTATATCGGATAAATGTATGAATTTATTCAGTCTAATTTAATTGTTAAATCTCCTGTATATTTTCTTTCCATATCATGCCTTGCTTTGCGATTTTCTACGGTATCAAAGATAATGGAAAAATCATAATCTTCCGGATAAAGCTCTGCTGCTGCCACTTTTAGCTGCAGTCTCTTCTTACCTACTGTTATTTTCTCTCCTTTTATCTGAACAAGCACATTACCCTTTTCATCATCGGGTGTTACAACGATTCCAATAAATTTTTCAGGTAAGATGGTTACACTGTCTCCTCTTGCAAATTTCTGAACATATGGCTTTAAAGTAGAATCTGAGCTCATTTTCTTAATGGAGGGCGCTGTAACCTTTTGAATGCTGCCGGAGGATTCATCATGCAAATCCAGTTCCTGTATCAGTCCTTCTTTAATTTCACCATAGGCTTCCCTCGCTGCAATTCTTAGCATATCGCCCGGCATCCCTAATCTTTTGGCAATATAGAGTGCACAGCTATCTCCTGATTTGCCAATCTCCATCCGATACATAGGTCTTAAATTCTCTCTGTCAAAGGCCATCCTTGCATTTTCAATTTCACCAAATTTTTCTGCATAAGTCTTCACTTCAGGATAATGTGTGGTAACAAGGAACAGGCACCCACTTAATCTAAGCTGTTCCAGTATTGCAATAGCTATTCCCATTCCCTCCGCAGGATCGGTTCCGGAGCCCAACTCATCCATAATAACCAGACTATCTTTTCTCACTTTCTGTAATATCTGAATCACATTTTTAATATGTGATGAAAATGTAGAAAGATTATCAACCATATTCTGTCCATCCCCGATATCACAGAGTATCTGGTTATTCATGCAGATATCGGCTTCTTTACAGGGAAGGTGCAAGCCCGAACATGCCATAAGTGAAAACAGCCCCACCGTTTTAATGGAAACCGTCTTTCCGCCCATATTAGGACCTGTAATAATGATTCCACTTGTCTTTCCTCCTATTGAAAAATTAAGCGGAACACAATTTTGCTCATCTAGGAGGGGATGTCTTGCTTCTTTTATTGTAATGAGTCTTTCTGTGTTGATACTTGGTTCTACACCTTTCATATCTGCACTTAATTTTGCCTTCGCAAATACAAAATCCATCTTAACCAGTACTTCCAGATTCTGTCTGAATCCGCTCTCCTGCTCCTCGATTTCATTCATTAACGTATAGATAATTCGACGTTCTTCATTATCTTCTTCTATCTCTAAAATCTCTTTCTCTTCTCTTAGCTTTGCTATAGAGGCAGGCTCAATAAAAAAAGTACCCCCTGTTGATGATTTATCAACCACGCTTCCTCCTATTTTAGATTTGTAATCCTTTTTCACAGGCAGACAGATTCTTCCGTTACGGTTTACTATGAAAGATTCACTCATATATTTTTTCTGTGTCCGTAAGATAGATTCCGCTTTTTCTTTTATCTTATCCTCTAAAAGCTGAAGCTTTTTCCTGATATCCTGCAAAAGAGGAGAAGCAAAGTCATCTATTCTGCCATGCCTGATACACCGCTCAATTTCTTCTCTAAGCGTTTCCATCAGAATCAGATTTTCATTGTAGTAAGCAAGTGAAATCCGGTGCATCTTCCCTCTCTCTAAATACTCCTTCATCCGCTTTACAGCTGTCAGGAACATTCCGATTTGTTCTAATTCTTCCGGAATCAAAAGCTCATATCTTATTACTTTATCTATAAGTTCTTCTATATTTTCCATGGCAGGTGTGGGAGGCATTCCTATTGTGTCTAACATCTGTCTTGCCTGAGTTGTTTCTCTTAAATTCTTCCTAAGCTCTGACTCTTTAAGATACGGTTCCAGTTCTCTTATTTTCTGTTTTGCCTTTGGTGAGTTTGCATGTTCTTCTAACCTTTTTATTATTTCATAAAATGCTAATGTATCATAATTTTTATTCATTGTTCTTATAACCTCTCTGTTATTAAATCCGTATTATTTTTTAAATATATTATGGAATATAAAAAAATCCATGGAATATCCAAAACAGATATACACATAGATTTTTACATAAAAAATAAAACGTATATAATTCAAGATTATTATCTGTTATGGATTAGGGTACTAAAATAAACGTACACATATTGCGTACTTTTATATTTTCTCCAATCATTCATCATAAATTACTTATTTCCATAAACAGATACAATTAACAAAAAGCTACCTTCTTTCAAGTTTATATTTCTGTATTAGAATATAACAATATTTTTATAAGTTGTCAACGTTAGAACTAATAAATTTGCGAATTACATTTATTACCATAGCATGATCATCTTGTTGAGCAAGACCCGATACCGTAATTGTGCCTATAGTCCCTGTATTTTTGATAATAATTGGAAAACTTCCACCATGAGCAGCATACTCAAAGGAACTTATATTGAATTGTTCCTCTAAACTTTTGCCTTTGCTCAGAAGTAATATTCCAACATGATACGAACTCATCTGAAAACGATTGACTACTTTGATTTTCCGTAAAATCCATTGATCATTATCATTACTTGTTCCCGGAAGTGCAGCATGAAACAGTTGCTGTCCGCTTCTGGTAATATCTATAGTAATAGGCAATTTTTCCTTTTTAGCAGTTTCATAAAGTGATTTACCAATAGCAAAAGCGTCTTCATTAGAAAAAGAAACGAATTGTAATTCCTCCTCTTCCTTTTTTAATTGTTCAAGTAAGCTTTTATCATCCATAATAATAACCATGCCTTTCCATTACCTACACATTTACTCGCTTCTTTGATTGATTACTTTCCATAGCTGCTTCGATTATTTTTAGCACAGCTACTGTATCAAATGGATTTACCATTAACGGAGCCTTTTCTGTCAATGCCTTATAGATATTGTCATAATACTTTCCATAATTACCAATAACTGTTGGAATTACTTTTTGTTCCATCTGACCAGCTACATGTGTTGTTAATATTCCATACATAGATGGATCGTCTTTTCCCCAATCTTCCATAGGCGGGCGCTTTTTATCTATCAAAACATTTTCCTGAACATCCATTCCGTATTTGATAAAACTACCCTTTCGTCCATGCACCATAAAATGTGGTCCTGGCATCGCCACAACCTCCCCTGCTGAAAGAATGGCTTTTTTATCCTTGTAATATAAAATCACTTCAAAATTGTCAATCTCGCTTGATTCTTCTCTTTGCTTCCTAAAATCAGCATATACTTCGTCGGGCATTCCAAATAAAACATATGCCTGATCAATGATATGTACACCTAAATCATATAGTATACCAATTCCTTTTCCACCATCTGCTTTCCACTTTTTACTGCTGCTACCTGTCACGAAACGATCATAGTGAACTTCATAATCCAGCACTTCTCCCAGACTGCCTTCATCTATTAATTTCTTTACTGTTTGAAAATCTCCATCCAGACGTCTGTTCTGATACACAGAAAATAGGACGTTTTTCTCTATTGCCAAATCACATAATTCCTGCGCTTCCTGGGAGGTTGCTGCGACTGGTTTTTCAACAATCACATTTTTTCCTGCCTCCATAGCTTGTATTGCCATTGGCACGTGCAGATTATTGGGTGTAGATATAATAACCAAATCTATATCATTTGTTAATAATTCTTCAAAGCTGCGAACTACTTCCACATAAGGATATTCCTCTTTTGAATGCTCTGTTGTTCTTTCATATACTTTCTTAATGTTAAAATTAGAATCCGCATTTAAAAAAGGTGCCTGAAAGATTTTGCCCGACATTCCAAATCCTGCAATACCAACGTTTATTATGTCTTTTCCCATACTTTAATCCCTCCACTATTTACAGATTTTTTCTACCTAATTAGTATTATTTTATAATAATAAACAGTGAAAATATATCATATATGTTGTATAATTTATATAATGGTTAGGTGTCTTAATTAAAAAAATAAAAAGAAGGTGTTATATTGACAGCACATATTAAAAAAGTGAAAAACAGAGAATTAGAAACGCTTACTTTTATGCAAAGGGAAGAATTATTTGTCCATCATACTTATGAAGATGAACAATATATTTGTGAAATGATAGAGAAATGTAATAAGAAAGCAATCTCACTTATGCAGGATAAATATACAGGTCATAATAATGGTATACTTTCTAAAAATATATTGAGAAATTTTAAATATCAGTTTGTTGTGGATGCTGCATTAATTTCCAGAGCAAGTATCAAGGGCGGACTTCCTTATCAGCTTTCCTATAGTTTAAGTGATTTATATATTCAGAAAGCAGATGAATGCAAATCAGTCGAGGAACTCAATTCACTCCATCTGGAAATGCTTACTGATTATTTACAGCGCTTATATGAAAACAAAATGCGTCAGGTGTATTCAAAGCCAATACAGCTTTGCCTTGATTACATCTATGTTCACCTGCACGAAAAAATTACAGTCAAAGCACTTGCAGTGGAAGTGGGACTGAATAGTTCTTATCTTTCAACATTGTTTATGAAAACCATGCACATTTCCATATCCGATTATATACGTGAAGAAAAGTTGAAAATTGCAAAACTTATGCTGAAAAATACTAACAAACCTTTTGCTGAAATTAGTAATAGTTTATCACTCGGATCGCAAAGTCATTTTACGTGCCTTATAAAAGCAAGTTGTGGTTGTACCCCAAGAGAATATCGAAGTAATTTTACTTAAATAATTAATCATTAATTTTTTGCACTCTTCCTACAATACCGCCCTCCAGCATCACCTTAATGCCTCTGGGATGATTTGCAGAGTTCGTAAGAATTCTCATTACGATTCCTTCTGTAAGTTTACCTGTTCTCTGATCCTGCTTTTGTACGACCTGTACTTTTGAACCTATCTTAATATTGCTTCTTACTGTACCATCCATAATTATTGTCTCCTTATAATCTTATTATTTCATTATACACACATTTGCAAGGGTTCCAAAACACAAATCGCACAATAATGTAAAATATTAAATTCCTCCTGAGCAATCTCTAACAGCAAATTAGTGTGTTGCTCTTCAAAACGCTTCACATCAGGCGCATCCAGTGATGCTCCCACACCTCGGCAAGCCTTAATCCTTCCATTCCAGCTATCTCTTGTGAATGGAATATAAATATCAAAGACTTCGTTATGTGCCGGCTTAAAATATTTGTTATATATCTCGGGGATATGAATGGGATGCCTTGTTTCATTGCAACCAGACCAGGAGGGATTGTATTCAAGTATCAATTTTTCACTGGCTCCGGCAATTGTATCCTCTTTTGGCAGCCACGCCATATATAAAATGACTAATTTCCCATTCTGTTTTAGGATACGATATAACTTCGGTGCAAGAATGTCATGATCAAAATAAAAAAAGCATTGGCAGGCTGTAACTACGTCAAATGAACGGTCTGGAAATTCTATAGACTCTGATGGGGTACATATAAACTGAATATCCATATTGTTCTGCTCTGCCAAAGTTTTCGCCTGTTCAATCTGCTCTTTGGAAATATCTGTTCCAACATAATGAGCCCCATATGGATACATGTTTCGCGGTAGCACCCCGGTACCTGTTCCAAGATCAAGCACCTGTTGCCCTGATACACAAATCCCCAGAGATACTAATTTTTTATACATCTCCTGTGGATATATGTCACGATATTTAGCATAATCAGATGAAGTTTTTCCCCAATCAAATCCTTTTCCGCCATCTATTCGTTTGTCTGTTATCATAACATATCCTTTCTTAAAGTGTTACATTCTGTCTTCTTTTGCTTCACTGAGTGACCTTACCAAATTTTGTATCCTGAATGTACAATCCTTTTCTCTGTATGTTTTTTTTCTCCAAGAATCGGGTAGTGGAAAATAAACTTTATCATTTACTGTAGTACCCATATCCCAGTTACCATTTTCATTTCTGTTGCTATTAAGCCATTCAATTACAAAATCTAATTTACTTGTATTTCGTTTATATAAGGAAAGAATCTCTATTGCACCAATATATTGGCTAGCCTGTTTAGAAGCAAAGCTATTCGGCAAAAAAGCTATTTGTCTGTCATAAATATAATATATTCCACTTGTATTATTTATTATGAAGTCAAACACCATATTTTCTGTTTTTTCGTCATATTTATCGGAAGTAAGTATTATTTGATAAAAAGACAAAAAAAATAGAAAATTACTCTTCTTATTTTCTGCTCCATCATTCTTTTAAAAGCATCATCTCTCTCCCTCTAATATAAATAAAATATATCATAACCTTAAGCTATTCCTTAACTTCTATTCTTTTGTAAACCTGATAGAGAATCGGTAACAACAGTATAGATAACACTAAATATAATACCAGCAAGATTATAGCAGCTCCAACTATCTCCCCGCCTATGCTGTAAAGATTATAATATACTACTACATTGTTCATCTGTAATAACTGATCTGGCAGAAGTCCCATTATCTTTCTCATAATCGGCATACTGCTTCCACTTAGAAAAGATGGTATAAAAATCAGTATAAATGGAACCATTACCGACATGATTGCTGATTTCATTTTTGCGGAAACAAGCATAGTTAAGAGAGTAATAAAGATAGTTCCTATATAACCTCCAATCAATATCATTAAGTACTCTTGCCAATACGTAATATTATAAAAGCTTTTCCAACCTTTCATACTTGTCTGTATGGCATTATTAACTCCATCTAATCCTAATATGCCAAGAACAATTACTGAATAAGTAAGCATCGTTATCCAATAAATTACAGTCGTAAGCAAAATACCTGCTTTTATCTTTGCCATCACTGCCTTTCCTCTGCCATGATAAGACGAATAAAAAATTGCGTCTGTTTTTAACTGGAATTCACCTGAAAAAATATTTGCCACCAAAAAACCCAGTATCAGCATCATAATCATAAGTACGGTAGGAGCATATTCAAATAACTGGTTCCAGCCCACTGCATAATCATATATCAAAGGTGTTTCCAATTCTTTATACTTCTCTCCCAAAAACGTTTTTTCAGTCTCTTTAAACTGATCTTCTGCTTCAGTATTTAACCATTCCTGTAAATGTAATAATCTGTTACTGTAAAAATCTTCTGCATCCTCCGGTACTAGGGAATCCGGCAAATAATAATCATATTCTCTAAACTTTCCATAAGAATATACTAACAGATTACGGATATCATAAAATCCTTGTTTCCAGCTAAATGCTATATTCTGTTTTTGCACATCCTGTGATTGGGCTTCTGCTGTATTATTTATTCTATTATTTTCCTCAATAACTCGGATAATTATTTCTTCTGTCAATTCCCCAGCCCATTTTTTTCTCTCTGTTTTCAACTTCTGAGCAGCAGTAAAACCAGTTTCTGTATTTCCCTCCTCGTTTACATAATGCACACTATGAATTGCAAAAAAGCACGCACCTCCCAGAATAATCAATAACAGTAATATTGCAATTTTACTGCCTGTTTTCGTAAAAATCTTTTTAAGTTCATAATATTCCATCTTCCTCACCCGCCTTCTCACCAAAATAATATAAAAATGCATCTTCCAAAGTCAGTTTCTCTTCTACCGCATCAGGATGAGGTTTCTCTTGTGATAAGATTCTTAATTCTAATTTATTAGACATATTCTTAATGTTCGCCACTTTATACTGTCTTATAAAAGTTTCTGTCTCCCCTTTTTCCACAATCAGACTCCAAATACCTTCTGAAATGGTACATAAAATATCATCTGAAGTTCCCGATTTCACAAGTTCACCATTGTTCATCAATAGAATCTCCTTTGCGATATATTCTATATCAGCTACAATATGTGTAGACAACAACACTAATCTATTTTGTGAAAGTTCACTGATTATATTACGGAATCGGATTCTCTCCTTGGGATCAAGCCCTGCTGTTGGTTCATCTAAAATAAGAATCTTTGGATTATTAAGCATTGCCTGCGCAATACCAACTCTTCGCTTCATTCCACCTGATAATCTCTTCATTTTTTTAGTTTGAACTTTAGAAAGTCCGATTTTACTTAATAATTCATTTACTACTTTTTTTGCTATTACTGGTTTCACTCCTTTAATAGAAGCTATATAAAGCAGATAATCCTTTACTGTAAAATCAGGATAATATCCAAATTCCTGAGGTAGATATCCCAATAAATTTCGGTACTCTGCTCCCATCTCAAAAATATTCTTTCCATCACATGTAATGCTTCCTTCTGTAGGTTGTAACAAGGTACACAGCATACGCATTAAGGTTGTTTTCCCTGCACCGTTTACTCCTAAAAGTCCATATACTCCATTTTGCATCGTGTATGTGATATTCTGAACTGCTGCAATATCTTTATATTTTTTTGTCAGACCCTCTATCTTTAATTCCATGAAATATTTCCCTCCCAGTAATTTTCACACTCTTTCAACACTTTTCTAATAGCATAAACAAGGTAAATGATTGTCAGGCAGATAATGCCTATCCAAAGCGGCATAGAAATTACACTATATATAGATTCTTTTCGTACAATCAATGTCCATATGGCAATCCAGAAAAAGGAAATAGTAACTGCATAATATTCTGCGTATAAGTATTTACTGCATAATGTTCGAAAGCAAATACAACAGGTCACTGTTAGAGGAAGAATAAAATGAATTAAAATCTCATCTATCTTTATATCTGTAGTTATAAAAACCATTCCATAAAATATCCCCAACAGCAAAACATCAATTATTGCAAATAAAAGCATCCGGGCTGCATAAATTTGTCTTAAAGAATAAAAGGCTGTACCTTCTATTTCCATTGAACTGGAAGTACGGTTTTTCCATATTTCCGGCACAATTAAAATTACAAAAACCGGTGCCAGCACACCCATACTTCTCTGTATGACATAATTACTATCTGTTGTACTTATCATAATCCAAGTCAGCACCAAAATCAGCATTTGATAAATCCACCAGCGTTTTTTAATATATCCTGCCTGTTGGTACAAAAATTCAAAATATGTTGTATGGTGATTTTTTAAATTATCATAAAATTCATCTATTGACCGAATTACAGTTTGAGTAATTAAATTTTTATCTGATGTAATAATTACTTTTTTACCATAATCTTTTAATTGTTTCTCCAAAAGTTTCAAATCGATTCCTCCTTTCCTAACAGTTCTCTCAGTTGTTCTTTTGCCTTCTTAATTCTGTATTTGGTAAGCGGAAGTCCAATACCTAAGAGTTCTGATACTTCTCTTAAGGTCAGATCCTGAAAATAATGAAGTATAATAACCTCCCTCATTTCATTTGGTAGCTTCTGCAATGCTTGTTCTATATCCAACTTAACATCAATGTTTTTTAGATAATTTTCTTCTGGTTCCTTAATTACAGAAAGAGGAACTTCATATCCTAGCTTGCCATAATCAATACACAAATTTCTTGCAATTGTATAAAGATAATTAATTGCTTTTCCTATATGTTGGTAATTTGCTATTGCACGAAAAAATCTTATAAAAGTTTCTTGTGTAATATCTTCAGCTTGTTCTCGATATGATGTATGATATTGGCAATAACGTAATACTGTCGGATAATATTTCCGCACAAAAGTATCCATAGCTTCTTCATCACCGCTCTTCATTTTCCGTATCAGAAGAAAATCTATATCCATGTCACCCCTCCTCTCTATATATTGAAACTCTCTCTACTATTTATAACTGATAAGCTGCATAAAAGGATAGTATAATATTGATTTTATTTCTAATTGCCTCTTACTTCCTGTTGGTTAAACGTGAGGATATCTATGCAATCCACTAAGAGTAGATAATAATTCCTCTAAAGTCTACTGTGTGTAGGTTGCTGAGAAGCTTGTTATAAGATAGAATAAAATTAATAAAAAATAATTTTAACTAGGAGACAAGGGAGTATAAATTATGAATAATGAGAAAATGGCACAATTCATTTATGAGTTAAGAAAGTCTAAAAACTTAACACAGCAGCAGTTAGCCGAAAAATTAAATATTACAAACAAAACCATTTCAAAATGGGAACGAGGATTAGGCTGTCCTGATATTTCTTTATTGCCTGCTTTATCTGATATTTTAGGAGTAACAACAAGAGAATTGCTAAATGGCGAAAAAGCCGAAGCATCTGCACCCGAAATCGAAACTATCGTTGAATCTACACTCCAATATGCTGATACAATTACAAAAGGCAAAACTAGGAATCATCGTCTTGTAGCAGCTTTAATATTGTCGGCAATTTCATTTATTGCCATTATTATCTGTATTATCTGTAATTATGCTATAGAGGGAGCCTTAAGTTGGGCACTGTTTCCCATTAGTTCAATAATTTTTACTTTACTGGTTATCATACCGATAATATTATGGGGGAAAAAGGGTATAACCATATCTCTTATCATGTTCAGTATATTAATTATTCTGTTTTTGTTTGTGCTAGAGAGAATTATTGGCATAAAGGGACTGATTATGCCAATTGGCTCACGAATTTCTATAATATCCATTATTTATTTATGGATTGTATTCTTTCTTTTTACTAAAAGCAAATTGTATAAATATGTTTCTTTCGCAGCTACACTTATTATTGCTATACCTATCACATGGTGGATAAATATAGTATCCGCAAAATACACCGGACAACCCGCTGTAGATATTTGGGATGTTATGACTTATTCGATACTAGCTGTCCTTGGTATCATTACTTTTGTAATTGGATATATCAAGGAAAAGGGCATTATTAAATAGATAATACATGATGAAAATGCGGTCTTGATAGCTGTGTATACTGCCATCAAGACCGCAAATATATTCCTTTTAGTTAATTCAATCTTAATTTTTTCTCTTGATTGGAATCAGCAGATCTAATTGTGTAAATCCAGGGATTTCTCCCGTATAAACCGAAAACGCATTGATATGCTCTTCAAGAGTGCCACCCATTCCAAACGGTTCACGCCATTCTATCTCATATTCGCTACTGTTTTTAACTTGTTCAAAAAATAGTTCCCACTCATGAAAATCACCCATTTTAATACAATGAGCAGCGTATAAGCCTCCGGAAAATTCTTTCTTCTCAAGGGGTGCCGAAACCGTTACATTCTCAGGTATTGTTACCCAAAACTCATAACCGTAATGTTCTTGTCCTTCTTGCGGGGAGGGATTGTTAAAACCATATACCCGGAAATCCGGTTTAACTGACGGTAAATTCATTTCTTTAATGAAATCCGCCAACCGGTCTCCCGATACATCCTCTGGATTTTCACCAATATAGTGACTTGATATCACTGTTACAGGTGGTAAATACACTATTCTAATATCCATTTTACTTTCAATCTTTGCATTAGCATTATTTAGTTCTTCCAATGAATGCTCCTCCTTTAAATTAAGTTTTGGCAGGATTAGAGCATTGGCAATCTCTATTAACTCATTATCTTCCAGCAAATCCAGATGAATTTTATTTTGAATACATATGTCAAGACGATTAACAAAAGTGTTTATTATGTTTCGTATTGTGCTAAGTGCATGAATTTCTTCATCCAGCTCTACTATATTCTCTTGCAAAATATGCAAAGCCTGCAGTTGACCATAATCATCAAGGATTACAGCAATCTGCTTAAGCGGAATGCGGAGCTTTCGCAATATAACAATCTGCTGCAGACGTCTTACAGCAGTT
>CAYXCV010000071.1:0-13009 GCA_964463365.1 uncultured Kineothrix sp. | reverse complement strand
CTATAGAGCATGTTATTATTCTGTTTTCGATTCTAATTATCGTTAGTTTCATTTATACATCTCCCTTTAAGCAATAAAATAACATATTACAGTAAATAAATAGTTACTCGCTGTAATATGTTATTTTAATTAATTAAGTTTATACTGTCTAAGTAAGTTTCAAAATTTGACCACATTTTGACCACAATTTAAACGATATGGCTTGAAATAAAATGGTCTAAAATGATATAAAACAACAAAATTCAATTCCTACAATGCCCAAAACACGCTGTTTATTGGCTTTTAAAAAATGGAATAGGCGGGAGTCGAACCCGCGTCCAAAGATTCATTCCCTGTCCTTCTACTATCATAGTCAATTATTTCGGGTTACCCCTCATTCCCTCCTGCACCAGGAAATTGACACCCCAATGCATTCAGTAGCTTCATCATACGCCCACGGACTCAAAGCTTTGCCCATGTCGTTTCCTACAAAGTCGATGCCCGGTTCTTAATGTGTAGGTGAATTAAGTCGGACAGCTGCCTTTAGGCAGCGTAAGCTAAATTATCTTCAGCGTTTATATTTTTTTTGCGATTTGACGCATCAGCCTGCGGATAGCTTCTCCAGCTGCAAAACCCCTGTCGAAACCTTGACTATCCCATGTTTGTTACATAATAATTATATATTATTTTTTATAAAAAATCAATCTATCATCCACGAATTTTCATTTTTAATTCTTTTTCCGCTTCTCTTTTTTGATCTTTTTTCGCAATATCGTGGCGTTTATCATATATCTTTTTACCCTTTGCCAAGCCTATTTCCACCTTGGCGAGACCATCCTTAAAATATACTTGAAGAGGAACAATGGTATAACCTTTTTCCGAAATTTTACCGGATAATTTGTTTATCTCTTGTTTATGGAGCAGCAGCTTCTTTACACGAAGCGGATCTTTATTAAAAAGATTCCCCTTTTCATATGGGCTGATATGCATACCATATGCATATATTTCTCCATTTTCAATTCGGATAAAAGCTTCCTTAATACTGCACTTACCCATTCTCATAGATTTTACTTCGGTTCCATGAAGCACAATCCCCGCCTCATATTTTTCCTCTATAAAATAATCATGATATGCTTTCTTATTGTTTGCTACTAATTTCATAACTTATTCCTCGTACTCATCCTCTACAAAATCCACAGTTCTGGCAAAACGATCCGTCCCCTTTACTACTATTTTGATAAGCTCGCCCAGCTTATACTTTTTGCCGGTATCTCTCCCTGCCATTTCATAATTTGCCTCATCATAATAGAAGTAATCTCCCATAAGTGAGGATACATGAATCATTCCTTCTATGGTATTAGGCAGTTCCACATAGATTCCCCAGTTTGTAATGCCTGATATAACGCCTTCGAAGCTCTCACCAATATGCTCTTCCATATATTCGGTCTTTTTAAGCTTATCTGTTTCTCTTTCCGCTTCGTCCGCGCGCCGTTCCATTTTGGAAGAATGATCTGCGACCACGGGAAGAATCTCACGATAGTGCAAGCTTCTGTTTTCATTCAAACGACCTCTTAACTGTTCCTTGATAATTCTATGAATCTGTAAATCAGGATACCTTCTGATTGGAGAAGTAAAATGAGAATAATGCTTGCAGGCAAGTCCAAAATGCCCGGTACAATCCACAGAATATTGTGCCCGTTTCATGCTGCGGAGCGTAAGTCTGCTTATTAACGCTTCCTCAGGAGTACCTTCAATTTTCCCCAAAAGCTTCTGAATCTCTTTCGGATGTACTTCTTCCTGTGAAGTTTTGATTCCATAACCAAAGTTGCTGATAAAAACACCTAACTGCATGATTTTCTCAGGGTCCGGATTATCATGGGTTCGATATACAAAAGGCTGTTCCATCCAATAGTAATGCTGTGCTACTGTTTCATTGGCAAGTAACATAAAGTCTTCAATGATCTTTGTTGCCACATTACGATCATAAGGTTTAATATCTATGGGATGACCTTCTTTGTCAAGTATGATTTTCGTTTCCGGAAAATCAAAATCTATGGAGCCTCTTTTCCTTCTCTTTGCCCTTAGAATTCCTGCCAGCTCTTCCATGAGTTGAAACATTGGCACAAACGTACTATATTTCTGACTCTCTGCCTCATCTTTATCTTCCAGGATTTTCTTTACGCTTGTATATGTCATGCGCCTGTCTACATTTATTACTGATTCCACAATGCGGTAGTCCACGACTTCACCATTGCCGTTTACTTTCATAATACAGCTTAGAGCAAGTCTGTCTGTCCCCTCATTCAAAGAGCATATCCCATTGGATAATATGTGGGGAAGCATGGGAATAACACGATCTACTAAATAAACACTGGTTCCACGCTTATAGGCTTCTTTGTCTAAAGCAGAATTCTCCTGTACATAATTGGTTACATCGGCAATATGGACACCAAGAAGATAATCTTCTCCTTCTTTGGACACACTGATTGCGTCATCCAAATCTTTGGCATCTTCGCCGTCAATGGTTACCATCTGTACATTTCTTAGATCTTCACGTCCCTGTCTATCAGCTTCTGTCACTTCCCCGGAAACTCTTTCTGCCTGTTGCAATACTTTTTCACTAAACTCCATTGGCAAATCAAAATTTCTTACAATAGAAAGTATATCAACACCGGGATCATTGATATGCCCCAATATTTCCACTACTTTTCCTTCTGGTTTCTTATCATCACTTCCGTAATTTGTTATCTCAACTACAACCTTATGCCCATCTACCGCACCTTTTGAGCGTTCCTTGGATATAAAAATATCCGAAGATAATTTTAAATTATCAGGCACTACAAAACCAAAACTTTTAGACTTCTGGTATGTTCCGACAATTTGTGTGGTTCCATGACTAATGACTTTAATAATTTCTGCTTCCTGTCTTTTACCACGCTGGCCGGGAAGTATTTTTACTTGTACCGTATCTTGATGAAAGGCTCCACCGGTCTTTGTATCCGGAATAAACAAATCTTCATCTCTTCCTTCAATTTCAACAAAACCAAAGCCACGGGCATTGCTGACAAAAGTACCTGTCACAATGTTTTCATCGGCTTTCATATATTTTCCTTTAGAGGTGACACTAATTTTGCTTTCTGAAAGCAGCTCGCTTAATACTTTACGAAACTCCTCCCGATCCTCTTTTTCTACCTGCATAAAAACAGCTAATTCCTTCTCTTTCATAGGAACATACAAGTCATCCTGCACTAATTCATATATTAATTTTTTTCTTTTATCAAATAATTCTCTATCCACGTTGTTCCTCATTTTCTTATAACAGCTTTTTATTCAATAGGTCACACTCCAATTGAACAAAAAAAAGCACCCTTGGTTATGCAAGAGCGCTTTTGTAATCCATCCTAAAATACGTTAAGATTTAAGATAATTGTTAACAGTATAAAACTAACCGCCAAATACTTTGTAACCTTAACAAGGGTTCCTTCCATAGAACGTCCTTTGTTTTTACCCCAGTATGTTTCAGCCGCACCGCTAATCGCACCTAAACCTTGTGTCTTACCTTCTTGCATCAATACTAATATAACCAAAGCTATACAAATTATAATAAATACTACTAATAAAATCGTTCTTAAAACTTCCATTTTACACACCTCCTAGTACAAGCAGATTCTAGTTTACCATATACTTCAATTATTTTCAAGCGTTTTTTATCGATATATAATTTACTGAAAATTTATAATTCAACATGACACATTTTCATTGTAAGAAGTGCCGCATCATGGCTTTCTGGCGTTACCCCTGCACAGCAGGAAGCATCTACGCTGATTTTAGTTTCCGGTAATCTGGTTTTTAATATAAGGGCATTGGTTACTACACAAATATCTGTGCAGAGACCAATCAATTCTACTTCAATTTCTTCCTTTTGACTTTCCTTATATAATAAATCCGCTAATTCCATAGAGCCGAAGTTGGGTTTATCTATATATACAGCCTTGGGTATTACTGCTGCTATCTCTTTACGAATCTGCCATCCATCTGTGTTTCTCACACAATGCTTTACCGGAAGATACTTTCCTTCTGCCGTTTGTAAATAATCCTCATCATGTGTATCTCTTGTAGCATAAATACAGTCTTCCGGGTAGGTGCTTATCTTAGCTATTACCTTATCAATAATACCTTGTGCTTCCGCCGTTCCCAGTGTTCCGTCAATAAAATCATTCTGCATGTCTACCACTACTAATATCTTCTTCATATTTATATTCATGCTCCTCTCAATGGATTATTTTCTTTGTATGTTCTTAGTTCTTAATTATACACGTGTTATATAAATTTTCAATCCTTATGTGCCGCTTATAAGTAATCCACCCTTACTATCACAAGTGAGACAGAAAGGGTGGAGGTTATATTCTTATATTTTATTAAAGGGTTCTTTATAGGCGGAAACCGTGCCAAGTTCTTCTTCAATCCGCAGTAATTGATTGTATTTTGCAACCCTGTCTGAACGGCATGGAGCACCGGTTTTGATCTGTCCTGCATTTACCGCAACCGCCAGATCCGCAATAAACGTATCTTCTGTTTCTCCTGAACGATGCGATATGACTGCACGGTAAGCATTTTTATGTGCCATTTCAATAGCTTCCATAGCTTCTGAAACCGTACCTATCTGATTTACTTTTACTAAAATAGCATTGGCAACTTCTAATTTAATGCCCGCGTCTAAACGCTTGGTATTTGTCACAAAAAGATCATCTCCGACCAGCTGTACCTTATCGCCCAGACGTTTGGTTAATTCCTTCCAGCCATCCCAATCGTCCTCTGCCAATCCATCCTCTATAGATAAAATGGGGAATTGCTGAATTAAGTCCTCATAGTAGGATATCATTTCGGAAGTGTCTCTCACTACTTCACTGCCGGTTAGCTTACTCTCTCCCGGGAAATGATACATACCAGTCTTTTCATTATATAGCTCACTGCTGGCAACATCCAGTGCAATCTTAATGTCCTGTCCTGGAATATATTTACTTGTTTCAATTGCTTCTACTATAAGGGATAGCACAGCTTTTGCATCCGGCAAATCCGGTGCAAAGCCACCCTCATCACCAACTCCCGTAGAAAGTCCCCGGTCTTCTAATATCTTCTTTAAATTATGATATATTTCAGCACAGATTCTAAGACCATCCGCAAAGCTTTCCGCCTGTACAGGCATAATCATAAACTCTTGAAAGTCTACGGTATTGGATGCGTGTTTACCTCCGTTTAGAATATTCATCATCGGAACCGGTAATAGCCTCGTGTGACTGCCACCTAGATATTTATATAACGGCATCTCCAATGATTCTGCTGCTGCTCTTGCACAAGCCATAGATACACCTAGTGTTGCATTTGCTCCGATGTTTTCTTTATTATCGGTGCCGTCTGTTTCAATGAGAATCCGGTCAATGAGTCCCTGATCAAGAACATTCTGTCCGACCAAAGCCTCTTTGAGCTTTGTGTTTATATTTTTCACTGCTTTTTGTACGCCCAGACCGAAATACCTTGTTTCTCCGTCTCTTAACTCCACCGCTTCAAATCTTCCTGTACTGGCACCTGAGGGTACCGATGCACGTCCCATAATAGAGCCTTCTACCGTTACCTCAGCCTCTACTGTGGGATTCCCTCTGGAATCTAAAATTTCTCTTCCATGTACATCCGTAATTCTTAAAAATAGCTTCATAATAATACCTATGCTCCTTTCAACATCCGGAGACCTGCTCCATTTCATAAAATCGATTCTTATATATTTATTTCCATATTTATGAAAATAATTCCTCTATTTAATCTTTATCTGAAATACCGATGTTTTATAATACTGCAGGCGGTATAATATACAAAGGTGCCATCTGCTCTTCACTCATAAGCCGTTTCTTTATCCAGCCAATCAGGGATTTTCTCACTGATTAAACTAAATCCATTATCTCCTCGGTAATGAGATGATGTTACTGTTCCGTTTCTAAGCTGAATTGTTACATAATAATTATCAGATAATACATCCTGCCCCAGAAAACTCGAATCAAAGCTTGACGGATACAGCGCATCTGCCAACTCTTCAATCTGCTTTTCATCAGTAAACACCTTAGTAACCGTAGTATTTTCATAAATATCTGCGCTTTGTTGGTGTTCCATATGATGATTATTTACTGTAATGCTCAGGATTTCTTCCGGATATAAGACTTTTTCAGTATATAAGCCTTTCTCCTTTAGATAATCAATTGTATTTTTATAAGAAGGATAGATATCATAACTTACATCAAAATAATTATAATTTCCTCCATCTCTCCATTCAACACTAAAGTTAAACATTCCGCAGATAATCTCACTTTTCAATGTAGAATAGTTCGATTGATTTAAATCTTCAATATAATGTTTTCTAATAGTATCCAGATCTTCTAACGGTATGTTTTCTATACGGGCTCCCGTACTATAAGTAATTTGGCTTTTAGGAATGGATTTAAAAGTATCAAACATGTCATCATTATAAATAGAATAATTTTCTTTTTTAAATGCTTCATTTTCAAATATTTTATTTAAAGTAGTCTCTTCCTTAGCACTTACCGGAAATACTCTCCATATGGTCTTTCCGTTCTTCATTTGATAAGCAACCTCTAATCCAACCACATCGCCTTCTTCAACAAATCCCTTCTTTTCCGAGAGCTCACATATGGCATCAATATCTGTAATTTTAGGCTGTTTTTCAATAAGTTCAATTTTACTTATATGTTTTAAATTGAAATCATAAGTACTTGACCTATTGGAAAGTCCATTTGGTAATATAACTGCACTTTCCAGCTTATCAGGATCAGGAACCCATTTATCGTATCCGGTCAAATCATAATGAAAGATACTGAATATAAGAAACACACATGCCGATGAAATGAGGATATGATATTTTTTCTTAAATACTGCTCGTATATCCAGTTCATAGATTACTTCAATCATACAACTGCATAAAATTACAATAATTATCATAACAAATATGATTAATGGCAGTTGCTGCCTTGCGTGGTCATTGAATGGCTGTACAATTTCTATTACTTCCAGAACGATAAGCAAAGTCATAGGAACCGTTAAAAGAATCTTAATGATACCTTTAGTTTTTGAAAATGCCATTGGCTTTCCTGCTGCTTCCGATGGTCTTTTATTATAGCATATATAGGAAATTACTCCAAAGATTACCGCCAGTAATATGCATTTCAAAATATCAGGTAATCCTGCCTGTATCATATCTAAACCCGGATTACTTATATTTTGCATTTTCTCTATTGCATTACCGTACCAATTAAAAGGCGAAGAATATATACTACTATTTGTTGAGTTATATGAAAAAAATGAATAAAAATGACTCTGGTAAGCTTGTAAGATATACTTAATAGCTAGCTCATAGATTAAAAAAACAGTGGTTGCAAATAAGGTTATGATAATGTTTCCTGTCATCATTACTGCGATTATAGATAATCCGTATATTCCTATATAAAGAATAAGGTTTGAGAAAGCAGCAATAAATGCTTCCTGTAAATTTCTACTATTCATCCCGCCATTTGTATATGCAACTATCATAGCCAAAAACATATTTATTAAGTAAGGCACCAGATAAATAAGTATCCCATTGATAAAAATAATAGCAAACCTACGAGATTTAGATACCGGTACACTATGGTACATATCCACTTTCTTTTGACTATATAGGTAAGAAAATCCTTGTATTGCACATAAAATTGCCAGAAAACATATCAAGATCATCATGCCTTTCTCCAGGCCAATCCATGAATTTACCCCATTCTTTATATTTATCAATGCAAGTTCTTCCGGTACTTCCATCGATATATTTCTATTATTTATACGGCTTATTACCAGTGCCATACCAACCGGAAAATAGAAAAACCATAATAGGGCAGAGACAACCCAAACCCATATTCTTCTTTTATTATTTTCTTTCATACTAGCCAAAAATGATTTTCTTAATGTCATAGCCTACCACCTCCGTCTCACTGATAAATATTTCTTCCAAGGATAAAGGAAGCACTTCAAAAAATATGGTATTAACAGTAGAAAAATGTGAAATAATATCTTCTCGATTTCCTCTGATTGTCAAAGTATGTAAAGAACCTCGTTTCTCTTCTTTGACTATATTTATGTCTCCTAATCCTTTTTTCTCGTCGTCTTCTTCTTTAAATACACATTGCACCTTCTGAATATTGCATTTCATATCTTCCAAATCTTTGGATAACAGAACACCGCCTTTATGCAACAATCCTACATGGTCACAGATATCTTCTAACTCCCGCAAATTATGAGAAGCAATAATAGGTGTCAGTCCTCTGCTTTCCATTTCTTTTGCAAAAATGCTTTTAATTCCCTGACGCATAACAGGATCCAGTCCATCAAAGGTTTCATCACACATAAGATACTTCGCTCCCGAAAAAACACCGCATAAGAGAGCTAATTGTTTCTTCATCCCCTTTGAAAATGTATTGATCTTACGTCTTTTATCCAAACCAAACTTATTGATATAATCATAAAATTCCTCTCTCCGAAATTCTTCATAAATACTGGAATAATATTTTTCAATTTCCACGGTATTGGCATTTGGGAAAAAATAAGGTTCATCTGCAATGAAGAATATTTTTTTCTTAGCTTCTATATTGTTAAATACAGCGATATTATCAACAGTAATAGAACCTGCATCCGGCTTAAGCACACCGGCAATCATTCGAAGCACCGTACTTTTGCCTGCTCCATTTGTCCCCACTAATCCAAAGACATTATCTTCTTTCATCGTTACACTAACATTATCAACGGCTAATATATCATCAAACGTTTTACTAATAGCATTTATTTCAATCATTTCTCCTCCTGTCCGCACCTACTTTTGGCACTCACTCCTCAAAATTCTGAAGGCATGTAATAAAATCTGCCTTTGTCATTCCCAATTCCTGTCCTTGTTTGAAGAGAAAAATCATTCTTTTTTTTAATTCATCTTTTCTCTCATCCAAAAGCGTACTACTGTCAGATACGAAGTTGCCTTTTCCCTTTATCGTATAAATATAGCCCTGACGCTCTAATTCTGCATAAGCTTTCTGAATGGTATTAGGATTAATAGAAAGTTCTACCGCAAGACTTCTTACTGAAGGCATCTGCTCATCTTTTTGCAAAATATTTTTTAAAATTAATAATTTAAATTTTTCAACAACCTGTTCATAAATCGGTCTGGTATCCTTATAGTCTAGGATTATCATATGCTCTCCTTTCTTCTAAATCGGTGTTTATACTGTACTAGCACTACTAATACACTTAATATACTCTTGATCATAAAATTTGTCAACAAAAAAACTCTTTGAAACTACATAAAATGTTCCAAAGAGTTTAAAATCTTAAAATATTACAAAAACATGCAGATAATAATAGGAAGGAAAATAGCAGGTACATAATTCATCACTCTGAACTTTGTAAGACCTATCATATTTAATCCTAAACCAATAATAATGACCGATCCGACACATGTCATTTCATTGATTACTGTGTCTGTTAAAAACGGGGAAATCCACTGTGCCAGCAAAGTAATGGTGCCTTGATACATTAAAACAAGTACCGATGAAAATATAACACCAATTCCCAAGGTGGAACCAAAAATAACTGCTGCCGCAAAGTCAATCATGGACTTGTTAAAAAGCACTTCATTATTTCCTCTCAGTCCACTTTGTAAAGAACCTATAATTGCCAAAGCTCCAACACAAAACAGTAGACTTGCCGTTACAAATCCCTCTGCAATGGAGTCCTGGCTTTTTGCGTGATTCTTGAATTTGCTTTCAATCCACAACCCCAGTCTATTAACCTTATCTTCCAAATCTAATCCTTCACCAATCAAAGTTCCTATTACAATAGATAGAATAAGAATCAGTGAATTCTCGCCTTTTAAAGAACCGCTGATACCAAGAAATATAGTACAAAGTCCCAGCCCCTTCATCAGGGTATCCATCATTTTTTCTTTCAGACTTTTTTTCAGAAGCATACCGATGATAGCTCCTAGGATAATGGCTCCTGCATTTACAAATGTACCTAACATTTTGCTGTCCTTTTCCAGTGGTATTATTTTTTAATCAGCAAGGATTGGCCTGTCATTTCCTCCGGCTGTTTCATACCCATAATTTCAATCATAGTCGGAATGATATCTGCAAGGCAGCCACCTTCTCTTAAGGTATATGCCTCATCATAATTAACAAGAATAAACGGAACCGGATTGGTTGTATGTGCTGTAAAAGGTTCTCCTGTCACATAGTCTACCAGCTGCTCTGCATTACCGTGATCCGCACAAATAAACATCGTACCGTTTACTTCCATAATTGCATCTACTGCTCTGCCCACACACTCATCCACTGCTTCTACTGCCTTAATTGCAGCATTTTCCACACCGGTGTGCCCTACCATATCCGGATTCGCAAAGTTTATAATAATCACATCATATTTATCGGAGGTAATTGCTTCTACCAATTTGTCACATACCTCATAAGCACTCATCTGAGGTTTTAAATCATATGTTGCAACCTCCTTGGGTGAGTTCACAAGGATACGGTCTTCTCCCTCATTAGGCTCTTCCACTCCACCATTAAAGAAGAACGTAACATGGGCATACTTTTCTGTTTCAGCAATTCTTGCCTGTGTCATATGGTTAGCAGCCAGCCATTCCCCGAAGGTATTATTTACAGAAACCTTATGAAAGGCTACTTCTTTATTGGGAATCGTAGGATCATAATCAGAAAAGCACACGTAGGTAATGTCTAATCTACTGCCCCTGTCAAAAGCCGTAAACTCATTGTCACAGAAACATCTGGTAATCTCTCTTGCCCTATCCGGTCTGAAATTAAAGAAGATAACAGAATCTTTATCCTTAATCGTTGCTACCGGAGTGTCGTTTTGCACTACCACCGTAGGCTTCACAAATTCATCGGTCTCTTTTCTGTCATAGGATGCTTGTATTGCTTCCGGACCGCTTATTGCTGTTAACCCTTCTGCTTTTGTCAATGCATCATAAGCAAACTTAACTCTATCATAATTGTTATCTCTATCCATTGCGTAATAGCGCCCCATTACGGAAGCCACCTGACCAACGCCTATTTCTTTCATCTTTGCTTCTAACTCTTCAACGTACGCCTTACCGCTTTCAGGAGGTGTATCTCTTCCATCTAAAAAGCAATGAACATATACTTTTGATAGTCCGTTTCTCTTTGCCAGCTCCAAAAGTCCATAAATATGTGTATTATGGCTATGCACGCCACCATCGGAAACTAAACCGAACATATGAAGGGCAGAGTCATTTTCCTTACACTTAGTTACCGCATCCAAAAGTGCGGGGTTTTCGAAGAATGTTCCGTCCTGAATCTCTTTTGTAATCCTTGTAAGCTCCTGGTAAACAATACGGCCCGCACCCATGTTAAGATGTCCTACCTCTGAATTACCCATCTGACCGTCCGGTAAGCCTACTGCCATACCGCTGGCGTTTCCTTTTACAAAAGGATAATCTTTCATTAATTTATCCATTACCGGTGTCTTTGCTTCTGCTACGGCATTCCCATCGGTTCTGTCATTTAATCCATAACCATCTAAAATCATTAAAACTGTTGGTTTTTTACTCATTTTTATACCCAAGCCTTTCTTTTTGATCTAACAATCCGCTTGCAATTATACATGTTTTTACCAAAAATGTAAATACACAACAGAGAATCATTCGAAATCAAAAATCAGTTGTATTTTACCTAAATAAACGATACACTATTAGATAAACATCTTTTCAAGGAGTTAAATTATGATATCTTTATTAGCAAATATTTTTATTGGTAATAATAGTGACACCTCCTCTCCCCATATTCGTCAAAAATATGGTGTATTGTGTGGTGCCGTCGGAATCTTTTTAAACATTCTGCTATTTGCCGGTAAGTTTCTTGCAGGAATCATAAGCAATTCTATTGCAATTACCGCCGATGCCTTTAACAACCTATCCGATGCAGGTTCTTCTCTTGTTACCCTATTCGGCTTCAGGATGGCAGGGCAAAAACCCGATCCCGACCATCCCTTTGGTCATGGGAGAATTGAATATCTGTCAGGATTCTTAGTGTCCATTGCCATTCTGTTTATGGCTTTCGAGCTGGTTCGTACATCCATAGACAAAATCATTCATCCCCAGCCTGTAACCTTCAGTATACTTTCAGTGATGATACTGCTCGTATCAATCTTGGTTAAAGTTTATATGGCATACTATAATAAAAGCATTGGGAAAAAGATTGACAGTACGGCTATGAATGCCACTGCTCTGGATAGCTTAAGCGATGTGCTGGCTACCTCTGTGGTATTGATTGCCACCTTGGTTGGACACTATACCTCACTGCAAATTGACGGGTACTGCGGTGTAATTGTTGGTCTCTTTATTTTTTACGCCGGATATAGTGCGGCGAAGGATACGATTAGCCCATTGCTTGGGCAGCCCCCTAATCCGGATTTTGTGAAAAATGTAGAAGAGATTGTGATGAGCTATGACCTTGTACTTGGTATACACGATATGGTTGTCCATGATTACGGTCCCGGCAGAGTCATGCTATCACTGCACGCAGAAGTTTCTGCGGACGGTAATATTCTGGTTCTTCACGATATGATTGATAATATTGAGCATCGCCTTCATAATGAACTGCATTGTGAGGCAGTCATCCATATGGATCCTATCATTATTAACGATGAACAGACAAATACACTGAAAAAGCAAGTCACTGAAATACTTAGTACCCATTATCCGGAGGTGGGTTTTCATGATCTTCGAATTGTGGAGGGACCTACTCATACCAATATACTGTTTGACATTGTTGTTCCATTTGATTACAAGCATAGTGATGATGAAATTATGGACTCCCTCAGACAAGAACTCAACAAGATAAACAACACATATCAAACAATCATACAAATAGACAGAGCATATACAGCAAATGCTCTTTAGAACTTAAAAATGGAG
>CAYXCV010000070.1:0-13208 GCA_964463365.1 uncultured Kineothrix sp. | reverse complement strand
CACAAATAATAGGTCTCTTTGCATTTTCAAGCTCCTTAACCACTTTTTTAATCTGCACCATATTTCCCTTTACGGTGGGCTTATAGGTTCTCATATTTACTTCTTCCGGATAACTGAACTTTGATAACATGGCGTTCTGTACATCGATCGGTATATCGATAAGTACCGGCCCTTTTCGCCCTGTATTTGCTATATGAAAGGCTTCTTTAAATACATGAGGAATATCATTTACATCCTTAATTAAATAACTATACTTAACAAAGGATTCAACCGCACCGGTAATATCGGCCTCTTGAAATACATCGCTGCCTAATAATTCACTGTCTACCTGCCCTGTAATGCATACAAGCGGTATACTATCTGCAAATGCAGTCGCGATTCCTGTAATCACATTGGTTGCCCCTGGGCCTGATGTTACGGCGCAAACGCCTACTTTGTTTGAAACACGGGCATATCCGCTTGCCGCATGAGCCGCGTTCTGTTCTGTACGTATTAATATCGTTCTAATATCCGAATCCAGGATACTATTATAAAAAGGACATATGGCTACTCCGGGATATCCAAAAACAATATCCACCCCTTCTTTTTCCAAGCATTTTATGATTGCATCTGCACCATTCATTTTAAAAACCTCATCTTTCTCTTATATGCTTTACTAAATACTATTAATCTTTAATATTTAAAATATTTTTTGTTAGTTTCACTGCGTCTGCTGCATCTTTTGAATATCCGTCAGCACCGATTTCATCGGCATAATCCTGCGTAATGACAGCACCTCCAATGATGATTTTTGCATTGACACCCTGTTCTTTCGCATATTTTATGACTCGTTTCATCTCCTGCATGGTTGTAGTCATAAGTGCTGATAATGCTATTACGCTTGCTTTACTTTCCTTCGCAGCCTCGATGATTCTTTCCTTAGATACATCTTTACCCAGATCAATCACTCGAAATCCATAGTTTTTAAGCATGAGTGCTACTAAGTTCTTACCTATATCATGAATATCTCCTTCTACTGTAGCAATTACTATTGCAGGCATCTCTTTTGCATCCTTTGACTCTGCCAGCAGAGGTTCTAAAAATTCAATTGCCGTCTTCATTGCTTCCGCACTGCCTATCAACTGGGGAAGAAAATATTTTCCTTTATCAAAAAGATCACCCACCTCATTGATTGCCGGAAGCAATATTTCATTTAAAATATCTTGTGGATTATGACCTTCTTGTACGGCTAATCTCGTATCTTCCGTAATTTTCTTACGGTTCCCATTCATGACGGCATCCCTTATTGTATCCAGTATAGAGTTGCCTGTCTCCTGCTTCTCCTTAAAATCTTCCTGATTATGTCCATTTATTATTTTTTTCTTATTTTCCAAATCATTCATTAAATGAATATATCGAATATCGGCTTCTTCTTTATTTAACAATAAATCTGCAGCAAATGCACTGCTGACCAGAAGCTCTTGGGAAGGATTGGCAATGGCCATTGTTAAGCCCTCCCGTATCGCCATTGTCAAAAAGGCAGTATTAACATACCCCCTCTGAGGCAATCCAAAGGAAATATTAGAAAGTCCGCAGATTGTTGCATAACCATTTTCTTTACAGTAACGTATGGTTTCTAATGTCTCTATGGCAGCCATTTTATTGGCCCCAACCGTTGCCACGAGGCCATCCACAATAATATCCTGTTTATTAAGTCCTATTGCTTCGGCTCTTTGTGTTATTTTATCTATAATATTTTTTTTCTCATCTAAGTCCTTAGGTAATCCCTCATCAGATAATGGCAACAGGATAAACATTGCCCCGTATTTCTTAGCGATTGGCAGCAGATTGTCAATCTTTATCTTCTCATAGGATATGGAATTGATAAGCGCCCGCCCCGGATATCGCCTAAGAGCTGCTTCCAGTACTTCTACATGACTGGAATCCAGCGCCAAAGGAAGAGAGGTGACACCTTCCACTTCCTCTAAAGTTTTAAGCATCATTTCCTTTTCATCAATACCGCTCATTCCCATATTGATGTCCAGAATACCGGCTCCGCAGGCTTCCTGCTCTCTGGCAAACTCTATGACCATTTCCAAATTATCGTTCCTAATCTGTTCCTGGAACTTCTTTTTACCAGTAGGATTAATTCTTTCACCGACAATAATAAAATTATCATTTAAAGTAAATTCTATGGTTTTACGCTCAGATGTCAAGTATCTCTTTTCTGATCCTTGCCTCTTATTAATAACTATATTTTTAGTTTTGTCAGATAATTTCCTAATATAATCAGGAGTCGTTCCACAGCATCCGCCTAAAATAGATGCTCCGACCTTGACTAATTCTGCCATTCCATCCGCAAAATCTTCACAGTTCATATCATAAACGGTAGATCCGTCTTTATCCAAAGTAGGAATACCTGCATTGGGTTTTGCAATAATCGGTACCGTTGTGACCTTTGCCATATCCTTTATAATAGCTATCATTTTATCAGGTCCGGTGGAACAATTGGCACCAATTGCCGCAGCACCGAGGCTTTCTAATACAATAGCTGCGGTTTTGGCATCCGTACCATACAAAGTTCTTCCGTCTGACTCAAAAGTCATGGAAACCATTACCGGCAGGTCGCAGCTTTCCTTTGCAGCAATTAGTGCTGCCCTGCATTCTTGCAAACTCATCATTGTCTCCACGACAAGTAAATCCACGCCGCCTTTTACCAGATAACCGATTTGCTCCTTATAAATATCAACCAATTCCTCAAAATCCATAGTTCCTATGGGAGCAAGCTGTTCTCCTGTCATAGTAATATCACCAGCCACAAGACAGCGTCCGTTTGCCGCCTCTTTGGAGATGGATACTAACTCCATATTTATTTTTTCTATTTCCGAACCCAGTCCGTATTCCTTAAGCTTTATTGAATTGGCTGAAAAGGTAGGCGCATAAATAATTTGACTACCGGCAGAAATAAATTCTCTTTGCAGCTCCATCAATACTTCTCTATTTTCGACAATCCATTTCTCAGGACACACCCCTGACGGCATTCCTCTCTTCAAGAGATTAGAGCCTGTCGCACCATCTAAATATATGGGATTGTCTTTTATCGATTTTATAAAATCATCTCTTGTCATCTTCATACTCCCCGCTAGTAATTAGTATATAGAGCTTGTACAAAAGTCAGTACTTTTTTCATGCTACCATAATTTATTAAAAATCACAATATTCCATATCTGCATTCTTGATTTAATATCATATCTATGATAACATTATATGAGATAAAACTTTATGTTTTTAAATATATATCCGGAGGATAACATTGAAAAAATCACTAATCAATGCACTTTTCTTTTCCTTCTTCCTCTTTTTCCTTATTGGCTGTGGCAGTAATAAAGAGCTGGAAGATTATAAAACGGACATGGAAACTTTCTATAATGATATTTCTACATATAACGATATCATAAATTCTATCAATATAGAATCCGAATCAGCCGTAGAAGAACTTTTATCTGCCTTAGATACTATAGAAGAACGTATTGTATGGATGGCATCTCTTTCTGTTCCTAAAAAATTTTCTTCTATTGAATCCATAGCGGCAGATGTACAACAAAATATGACCACTGCGGTCTCTCTTTATCATCATGCCTATGAAAATAATCCGTTCGATAAAGCAACAGCAGAAATAGCAAAGGAATATTATTACAGCGCTAATGAGGGAATTGCGCAAATTCTTTCTATATTACATGGAAAATCGGAGACTTTATAATGTATAAACGCTCACAGAAGACAATCATAATATTTATTATGATGTTACAACTATTTGTTTGGTTCATGCAGCCACTAAACGCATATTCTTCCGAGAAAACATTCGAAACCATCCGAGTTGGTTATATGCCGGATGATACCTACTTTTATAAAACTGATAACAACGAATTTCATGGTTTATACGCTGAATATATATATAAAATAGCGCAATATACAGGTTGGAAGTACGAATTCGTTCCCGGCTCCCAAGAATACTTACTAGACTTACTTGCAAATGGTGAACTAGATATGTTGTTAAATATTAACTATACACCGGAACGCCGTGCTGTCTGCTATTTCCCTGATTATCCAATCACAATGCAGCAGCTTTGTTGTGTTGTGCATCCTGACGATATGAGTTTCCCCAATAGTGATTTGAGAAATTTAAAGGGGAAAAAAGTCGGTACCATTACGGATACTTATTCAGAGACCGTTCTCTTAAAGCTTATTGATGACAAGCGTTTAAGATGTACTTATACTCCTTATTCCAGTTACAATAATCTAATGTACGCATTTGCAGCAGGTGCCGTTGATGCGATTGTCATTAATATCTCTGATGTGGATGACAGCCAAAAGGTATTATCAATTCTTGATATCGGAGAGTCCTATCTTGCCGTATCAAAATTGCGTCCCGACATATTGCAGGCACTAAATAATACCTTAAAGGAAATATATGTTGAATATCCAAATTATAACTCTGACCTATACAAAAAGTATGTAGATGTGGATGGGAAAAATTATGCATTAAGCTCTGAGGCCTTATCTTATATTGCTGCTGCTCCTGTTATCAAAGTTGCATATATGAATGACAATGCACCTTTTGAATATTACGATAAGGAAGAGGACACTTTTAATGGTATTGCAGGAGCTTATCTATCTGCTATTTCACAATTAAGCGGTCTTGAATTCGAATATATTCCAGTGGAAACTTATCAGGATGCTCTGAAAATGGTTCAAAACGGGGAATCTGATTTAATTTCTTCCATTTATTCAAATAATGTTTATGCTTACTCACGCTCATTAAAAATGACCGATACCTATTATAATATTGTTCTGTCTCTGATCAGAAAAAATGATATTAGTTTGAATCTTCATGAGCCAACCGAAATTTCTCTGGTGAATAATACAGTAGGTATTGATAGTTATTTATCAAATTTATATTCCACAATGTCCTTTAAATATTATGACAGTGTGGAAGAATGTATTGCCTCCGTTCGTAGTGGTGAGACCTCAGCAGCTATATTGCCTTCTGAGCTTTCAAGCATATTTTTACAGCAGCACTATTACTCTGATATTGTAACAAGCAGCGGACTTCAATTAAGTATGCCAATCAGCATTGGAATCCGTGATGATATGCCTCAGGTATTATTGAATGTCCTTAATCAAACATTAAAATCTATTCCAGCCTCAGAAAAAGAGACGATAAAATTGGAAAACATGGTACAAACTACTTATAGTGTCTCTTTACTTAGTATTTTAACTGCTAACTTAGTACCATTGCTAATCATAATATTATGTTTTGCTATATTAATAGTTTCAATTATTGTTCTTAGTAATAAAATTCGTTATGAAAGGGTACTTACCGTATCGAAAACCGATCAGTTAACAGGTATCCTTAACAAAATATCCGCCGAGAAACGAATCAAACAATATTTAAGCACTGCTCCTCCTGAAATCTGCGCTTTATATATCTTAGATGTGGATCATTTCAAATCAGTAAATGACACCTTCGGACATAAAACCGGTGATATTATCATACGAGATACCGCTCAACTGGTAAAAAATAATTTTACTGAGCATGATATTATCGGTCGTATGGGGGGAGATGAATTTATCGTACTGCAAACACAGTGCCGTTCCCAATCTGAAATTAAGGCTACGGCTGATAAACTTTTAAATGCACTCAATCGAATATACTACGTATCAGAGAATGAAACTTGCAAGCTAACTGCCAGTATTGGAATTATGATATATAATAATGGAAATTATACTTATGATGAACTGGTAGAAGAAACTGATAAGCTGCTATATGAAGTAAAAGCTTCCGGTAAAAATAATTATAAAATATCAACTTAAAAGCATGCCGTTGATTCGGCATGTTTTTTGATATCTGCATAATTTTCTTATAAATTAAGGACTATCAAATCTGACAGTCCTTATCCCTTACACTAGTTTAAAATTCTGATTCTACCGATAAGAGGAACTTCTTTTTCCTCTTCATTAACTGCTGCAATCAAACCCAATATCCAGCATACAAATATAAATATTTCCCATATCCAACCAATAAGAGGTATTACACCAAGTAATGAAAACAATAATATAACAAGTGCTTGATTTAAATGAAATTTGGCACCTTCTTTATCTCCTGCCAGAAATGCAACCAGCCATCCAATCCAAGTGATATACGCTATAATTCCTGTCGTTTTTGTATCCATATAATCTCCCTTTCCATTAAAAAATATAAGATTCCTGATAATCATATCATACAAATCGACACTTTACTATATCATTTTTTATATATTTATTAACAATTTCCAGCATATACATATTTTAAATAAGTCTTTGCCTCCTCTACCAAATCATAAATTAACCGAACTTCAGTCGCCTTTTTATCAAGCATCTTCCATTGTGGAAAAAAACGAGAAATATGGTATGGAATATCTGCATTTATAGATGCCAGCCACTTGGCAGCTTCTCTTATCTCCTGCTTATTATCATTCTCATCCGGAATGACCAATGTAGTCACTTCTATGTGACTCTCCATAGAGGCACGCCTAATAAAAGCTTTCACCAGCTCCAGATTTCCACCTATTTTTTTATAAAATCCTTCGGTAAATCCCTTTAGGTCTATATTAAAAGCATCAATAAATGGAAGTATTTCTTCAAGTATATGAGGTTCTACACATCCATTCGTTATCACCACATTTTTTAAGCCCTTTTCCTTGGCAAGTATTGCACAATCCCTCACATATTCATATCCAATAAGAGGCTCGTTATAAGTATAGGCAATACCTATATTCCCCTTGTTACGGCACTGAAGTGCGTCCTCAATTAATTCTTCAGGGGAAAGTACTCCATAAGAAGTCTCTGATTCCTTTACCATTGATATCATGTGATTTTGACAAAAAGTACAGGATAAATTACATCCATAGCTTCCCACTGATAATATCTTACTGCCTGGATAAAAACGCATCAGCGGCTTTTTCTCAATGGGATCTAATGCATATGACGTAATTTTCCCATAATTCAGACTGATAATAGTTCCATTCTTATTTCCCCTTGCCCTGCATAAACCAATTTTACCTTCGACTATACTGCAATGATGCATACATACCGGACATACTGCTTTCATTAATAATGTCTCACCACCTTAAACCGTTCTAAAACACATTCGCCTCTTCTATACTCCTCTTCTTCAATTCCTGCTTTTCTTAAGGCAATATCAATCTGTTCCTCTACTGTATCTACCCCTTCTAAATTAGGTAATAGCAGTCCTCGTTTTCTTCCCTTTGTAACAATCACACCATATTCCTTGGCATCTAACTGATTCATGGAAGTAACAAGCTCTGCTTCCTCAAGCACATCCACGGTACATATGATATCTTTAAGTTCATCCTCTTCCACTTGCGGAAATCTTGGATCCCATATCCCGGCACTTATCGCATTTTCAATGACTTCCTCAGCTACACAGTTTTGTACGCCCTGTATCGTGCCGATACATCCTCGCAAGTTTCCATGTTTTTCTAGCGAAACGAACACTCCTGCTTTCTTCTGAAGCATATCAGCCGGTATTTCTTCCGGCACTAAGAGCCGCTTCCCGGTGCCAACATAATATTCCAATGACTTTCTCGCAAGCTCCACAAATACATCCTGATAGGCAGCTACAGCATAACCTACGCCAAAAGGTCCTTCATAAGACAAAAGTTCTGATTTTAGTGGGATATTCTCCAGACATCCTGCCATCATTGTAATGGAACGGTGTCCGCATTCCCCTGCTTTTTCACAAAATTCTTCTGAAAAATTAACAGCTTTTTCTAAATCCCCTTTTGCAAGGATGTCTGTAATCCGTTGATCGTATTCAGGTCCTTCCTTTGCATAATCATAGGGACCCCGGTTCAGTAAACGGTGAGATAAATCGCTGCTGGCTACAATAACTGTTCTTCTCTGTAATTTATTGCATGCCTTTTCGATACATTTTCCCAGGTGAAAATGCTCCGATAAAGATAATCCTGATAAACCAATTCTAACGATTTTAAAGTTTTTTCCATAAGCCTCTTTTATAAATCTAAGAGGAACCATAGTCCCATGATCCAGCTGTGCGTCCAGTTCACCCTCCATACCTGAATGGATTCCATTCTTCTGTGCTTCTTTTGCAATTTCTTTCGCAAAGACCGAATCATAATCTGCCTCTAATCTAATTTCCGGATAGCCAAACTGAGAAAAATCTCCGACGGCATGTACTCCCGGTGAAATATGAAAATAATCCTTATACATGACGGTATGAGGTGATATGATGACTATAGTATCCGGCTGCATCAGTGCAATACGTCTGGCCACTTCTTGGTAAGCATTTATTGTCTTTTGAATTTTTAACTGCTCGCCACGACCGATTTCGGGGAAAATAATGGGTGGATGGGGTACTACAAATCCTCCTGCAATTGCCATATGATATTACCTGCCTTTCCATAAACTGCAATATTTGTTTACATATATTATGTACATTCTAGCTTGTACTATTTTTTATGACAATTTTTATTTCAGGAATACTTTTTCCTTCTTCTCTAAGTCTGCGAATCTGTTCAATCTGCTGTAATGTATCTTCTCTATTAAATCTACGGGTTAAATTCTGTTCTTCCTGCACGAAAGGCAGCATTCCTTCTTCCGTATAAAATTTAAGTGTACTGTAACGGCATCCGGTGATTCTTACGAGCTCACCAATTGAAACATATTCTGATGCCAAAATTTTTTCCATTGTTCTTTGTCTTGACATAATATATTCCTCTATTTGTATACCGGTAAAAGCTGTATCCCTTGTACCGGTAATTGGTAACGTCTGGTTGCCGGAAATATTCTATAATAACCATTATCTACTTTTACGATAGTTTCCGTTCCTGATTTGATTTCTTCACAAGAATGTCCTTGCTTTATTAAAAAGTCTATGGCTGTTTGTCTTCTTTCCTTTACAGTTGTTCCCGTAATAACCATATCAATAAAAATAGCTTGGCGTCTGTCAAGAAACGGAAATAATAAATTAACACCTTCTAAATATGGATTCTTAAAAAGGTTTCTTTTTTTACTTAAAAATTTCTTATATGCTGCAAGTGCTTTGTCATGGAATTCCAGACTTAAAATCATTTGATATAGTGGATTGGCCATTGAAATTTCTAACAGTCTGTTTTCTACTATACATTGTTCATTCACAGAGAAAATATCACACATGCATCCGCATTCACGAATCAGCCATAAAAGGATAATAATTTCTTCCGGTATATCTCCAGGTTCTAAAATTGCAGCTCTGATACTTTCTGTGATTTGCATGTATAGTTTTTCATCACTTTTATATTCCTTCATAGTTACATTCGCAGTATAGTAATTGATATCGCAGCCTAATATATTAGGAATTTCAGTTAAGCACTGTTGTGCTTTTAATATATTTACGATTTCTTCCTCTACCTTTTTTCTTTCTTTAGTCCGCATTCCTTTTAACTTGATTACTCGATTTTCTAATTGAACCTTTAGCTTTAATATATCATCTTCTGTGTTATCAAACAATGTGTTTTGCATCATTTGCGCTATTGCAATACCAATCACAGCCATTTTCTTAGCTGCCGTTTCATGCTTGCTATCCTGCCCTGTTAAGGCAATTAATGCAAATTGCTCAGTAACTGTTAATTCTCTCATAATATCGCCAACCTTTCTATCTCATATATGATTTCATTTACTTGCTACTTATTACTTACTACTTATGATTTAATTATATACTTTCTATACATCTTTTACAAGAAGAATTTGCAATTCAATTAAAAAAGTTGCTAGTATTCATATATTACTAAATACTAACAACTTATTATCATATTTTAATAACCAAGTGAGCCCTATTCTTTACTAATAATCCCCTATGTATATAACCATCTTTTATATCTTCATTCTCCGGCAGGGGACGCGAATCAACTACGTTATACTTCGCATATAGTTTTTTTTGAATATTGAAAAAAAGTATAGGTAATCCAATGCATGAATAAAAATGAGCCGTGTTTTGCACCTGAAAATGAATGTGAGGCTCCGTCGTATTACCAGAGTTTCCACACTTTGCAATAACATCACCTCTCTTTACCGTCTGTCCTTTTTGTACAATAACACTCTTAGGCATTAGATGGCAGATGGTGCTGTATTCATTTGAAGAATGTTTTATAATAATTCTATTACCGCCAATATCCGGTGTATCTGGGTCAGTCTGTCCATCGCTCATTATGCGGCAATCAGGGAAGCTATTTTTTATTGAAATAACTACTCCGTCCGCAGGGGCAAGTATATCTTTCCCATAACAATAATAACTACGCAAATCATTCTTATCTCCACGAAAGCTCTCACCTTCGTCACCCACAATAAAAAAATCATAGGCGTAACGCTGAGGCAGAATTTCCCACGAGTGGGAGATATTTTTTGTAACACCGCCATTTCCGGTATACCATTCGCCATCAAACGGCAATGAATACTCTACTTTGGGTACATATTTATCAATACTATTAATCTCTTTATTTCTGTATTTTACTGTTGCATATATTAAGCCGGCTATTTGTAATATAACCTGACCTAGAAAAGGTATATTCAAATGGTTTTCCTCCTTAAAACTTCCTCATTTAATTGCTGTGTACTTGAAGACCTTTAAAACTATCTTTAATCCCACACCTAAACATTAAAAGTTCAAGAATTATTAAACTCATATCAACGACTCCTTCTACTGATTAAATTCCGATTATTTAATGTTATTATAGCTGAATCTCAAGTCAAACACTAGCATTAATAACAATATAAAAACTGCACCAACCATAATAATCAGTGCAGTTATTTATTCTATTTGTGCATCACTAGGCAATTTTTATTATTCTAGTTTACCTGCATTTCCTTATATACCATAGTACCCATTGGTTCTGCAAAGGCACTTGATTTACTATCATCACTTGTCAGTCTATCTTCCATCTCTTTCTTATATTTCTCAAAATTACTTCTCACCTTGTACTCCATAATTCTGTCTCTGACAACACTCATTCCTATTTCATAGGCACTTCCATCTGCTTTTACAAAGAAAAAAGACACTTGATTCAAATATCCTAAAGAACCATTCATTTCACTGTAAGCCAGGATTACCTTTTCATATTCCGTTTCCTTTCCCAACTGCTCTGTCAAAACATTCTTTGCACTCACATATAAAGCATCTGTCTTTTCTTCCAGTGTGGCAGTACTTACCGGTGATTCATTAATATCATCCGAAACTAGATTTTCACTTGTATAAATTAAGTTTCCACTATATGCATCAATAACGAAAAAACAATTCTGTACACTTTGTATATTAAAAGTTATATAATACGCTGGTTCATTTGTTACAAAGTTATCGGATTCCAAATAATAATTCAATTCCATTCCTTCACCTGATATTCCATATAACTTTGTAAGCCACTCTTTACCAAGTTCTATTGCCTTCGCTTCTGTAATCCCGCCTTCTGTCTGAATCTTCTCTTTGTTTTTTTGATCCTCAGCTTTCTGCTCCTCACTGATACTCGCTTCATTCCTTTGTGCCAACGCATAATCTCGTTTTGTATAAAAATCTATAATCTGCAAAAGTTCTTCGTCCGTAAGCTCTCTATCCGGAAGATAAAAGGTGGAGGTATCCTGAGCAAAATATAATTCCTCTGTCATATCCTTGCTGATTGTCTTCTCTTGCAGCAGCTCATTTTCCGGAAAGGTTCCCTCACTATAAGCTTGCTTTAATTTTTGCATTCTTTCTTGCTCTTTTTCTGTATACTCTCTGTTAAAAGTATCTGCACTAACCGCCTGTTCATCAAGAACCTGTGTAATATCTTTTATCTCTTTCTCCGGTATCTGTTCCATTCTTTCCTGTATGAGAGAGTTCACATATGCTTTTACCGGAATGACAGCAACACCGCCTACTGCTAGTATGCCTATTACAATGGCTGCTCTTTTTACCATCAAAGCTCTTTTATTTACTTTGTTTCGCTTCATAATTTCATATCCCTTCTCGACACTTTCCTCAATGAACCGGTCCAAATCTTCGGGTAATTCTATTTTATCAATTACATACTTATGGTTTAACTTTTTATCAACCTTCATGTCTGCTCCTCACTTCCGCGCTATACTTTGCGCCTAAATGTAATCTGACTGGTAACATCAACTTTTTAAGGGGTTATTAGATAACCCTTGAGTTTGCTTTTCGCTCTGGAATGATATGCTTTTACTGTTCCCAGTGGCATTTGCAATAGTTCTGCAATTTCAATCAGCTGATAATCAAAAAAATACTTCTGAATAATAATTATGTTATAGGGATATTCCAAACGGTCTATCGCATTGTATAAATCCATTTTTTCTTCTCTGGAAACAGCATCTTCTTTTTCTGCCCATTCCTCGGATTCCCATTCAGGTTCTTCCACATACCTCTTATTTTTCCGTAGTTCTGTTATTGCACTGTTAATTAAAATTCTTGTAATCCAGCTTTTAAAAAACTGCGGCTTCTTTAAGTTGTTTATGGAAATCATACTCTTTATAATACACTCCTGCACAACGTCATAGGCCATATCTTGATTCTTTGTATATAAGAAAGCAGTGCGATACAGATATTCCTTATGAAGCATAATCAACTCCAGAAATGCATCTTTATCACCACGTCTAGCTCGTCTAACTAAAAATTCTAGTTCCATTTGTCTTATCCCTCCCATTTAATTATGGTATGGTACTTCTGTTTTTTGCAATTGCATAGATTAGACGTATCTGTCTGATAAAAGGTTACAATAAAACAGATATATTTATTATAACAAAAGGACTTATGGCAATACTACTCAAATTATTTGGTAGTATTTAGCCAAAAGTCCTTAGAACTGTTTTGTCAAGAAAGCTACATGTATGTCACATTGCCCTATTGATTGTTCCTCATAGTTTCACATCAATATGGCTATTCACCGATGCGGTATTAACATGATAAGAGGCAATCGGGGCATACTCCGACTCCACAACTGTCGAATCCGGTATTTCACTGCTAATTTTTGTATCGCTGATAGTATTGGTACTTACACTTGCTCCACTTCCCGCCATATTTTCTGCTTCCGCACCATCTGCATTTTGCACCTGATGATTCTGTTCTGTTTGATCCTCGCGGATTTTTTCAATCTCGTCCGAGCTGCTCTTAATCATTTCGGCAA
>CAYXCV010000069.1:0-13344 GCA_964463365.1 uncultured Kineothrix sp. | reverse complement strand
CATAACATTCTTTAGACATTTCTATCCTATATACTAACAGTATAAGATAAATAAACAACAAAACACCAACAACAGTTAATCGATTTATTAAATAACTTTTTCATAATAAATGCCAAGTAAAATTCGTTTTACTTGGCATCCTCCCTTTTATGGGTTATAAATCCTATTAAAAAGTGACCCGCGTTTGCGAGCCACTTTTAATTAGCATATATTAAGCCTTGTCGATAGAACCAAATAATTCCATTTTTTCTTTTACAGTAGCCTTGATAGCTTCAAAGCCAGGTCCTAAAAGTTTACGAGGATCGAATCCTTTACCTGCTAAATCTTTTCCGTCTTCAATGTATTTACGTGTAGCTGCTGCGAAAGTTAACTGACATTCAGTATTTACATTTATCTTAGCAACGCCAAGTGAGATTGCTTTCTGAATCATATCAGCCGGAATGCCTGTACCGCCGTGAAGAACTAAAGGCATATCACCTGTAAGCTGCTGAATAGCATCCAATGTTTCGAATGAAAGTCCCTGCCAATTTTCAGGATATTTACCATGAATATTACCAATACCAGCTGCTAAGAAGTCAATTCCAAGATCAGCTACTGCTTTACATTCCTGAGGATCTGCACATTCACCTGCGCCTACTACTCCGTCTTCCTCACCACCGATAGAACCAACCTCTGCTTCAAGAGAAATTCCCTTTGCATGAGCTGCTGCTACTACTTCTTTTGTCTTAGCTACGTTCTCTTCAATTGAGTAATGAGAACCATCAAACATTACAGATGAGAATCCGGCTTCGATACATTTATAGCAGTGTTCGTAGCTGCCGTGATCTAAGTGAAGAGCTACCGGAACTGTGATGTTCTGATCTTTCATCAATCCATTCACCATACCTACTACGGTGTTATATCCACCCATGTACTTACCGGCACCTTCGGATACACCAAGGATAACCGGAGAATTATTCTCCTGAGCTGTTAAAAGAATAGCCTTTGTCCACTCCAGGTTGTTGATATTGAACTGTCCAACTGCATAGTGGCCAGCTTTTGCTTTTTGAAGCATTTCTGTTGCTGAAACTAACATTTTATTTACCTCCATATAATAAATTTATCAAATTCACCGCTCTCATTATAACTCATAACTCTCAAAAAAGAAATAATAAATACCATGAAAATAGTATGAAAAAAGCGGAAAATATCGTTTATTTGTCAGGCACTCGAATTTGTACCGCCTGTTTTATATTTTTTATGCAGACTTTCTTATGATTGCCGCCAAATTCACCATCTGTTGTCCATGAAATCTCCTTGGGAGATTCAAACAAGATGTCTGATGTTTTGAAGCAATACATATAGTCCGTATTAATCTTTCTATTCAGAAGAGCCGCTATAATAATATTCAGCTCCAAAGGGTTGGCCGGTCTTTTAATTAGAGTTACTTCAAACTCTCCGTCGTCCAGCTCTACATATTTACCGGTAATTCTTTTGAATCCCCCTACCGAAATGGAATTGGTCACCATTCCAAATATAAACTCATCCTCCAGTTCAATATCATCATAGCGTATTTTCATCCGGTATGACTTAACAGAAGCCAGCCTCAACATACCTTCTAAGATATATGCCATATGCCCGAGCACGTTCTTAACATCCTGGCTGGTTTCATAGGATACATCCGTAAAAAGACCGAATGCCGCAATATATACAAAGGTCTCTTCATTAAACCCGCCGATATCACAGGCATAATTTCTTCCGTTTACGATAATTTGTGCTGCCTTTATCATATCTTTGGGTATTCCTATACTGCCTGCAAAATCATTCGTGCTGCCTGCCGGTATATAACCGATTGGTATTTGTTTATTTCTTCGGCTCATGCCGTTTACTACTTCATCCAGAGTACCGTCGCCTCCGCTGCATGCGAGAATATCGTAATCTTCTGACATATTTTTGACCGCACGCATTGCATCCCCCTCTTTTTGAGTGGGGTGCACGGTCACTTCATATCTTGCCTTTACAAAAATATCTATAATTTCATATAATTTATATTTAATTCTTGCTTTCCCGGCACGGGGATTAAATACAAAAAACATCTTTTTATTTGCCATAGCTTACCCCTTTTTATTATAAGCTAAATCGGAGCATCCAAAGATGCTCCGTTCCTTTTGTCATTACTATTGATGTCCCAGAATATCAACCTGATTTACCGCTTAATAGATATTCCTCGATACTTTCTACCGCTTGTTTTTCATCCTGACCATCGGCAATAACTGTTACTGTCTCACCGCTGTCAAGTCCTAAGCTCATCATTCCCATAATGCTCTTAGCATTCACTTTCTTTTCCCCCGACTGAATATAAACAGTACTTTCATGTTTACTTGCAACCTGCACCAGTACAGCAACCGGTCTTGCCTCCAAACCTGTAGGCAGCTGAATCTTCATAACCTTTTCAATCATAATGTCTCCTCCTTATTTAAGTTCTGAGCTTATCAGCAAGTTCACTTAATTTTCTAAGTCTATGATTCATCCCCGATTTTCCAACCGGTGGACTTAAACTCTGTCCTAGTTCCTTTAATGTTGCATCGGGATATTCTAGTCTTACCTGAGCCGCTTCCCTTAAATTATCTGGCAGATTTTGAAAACCATAGGATTTCTTTATCAAATGAATATCTTCAATCTGCTTGGATGATGCATTCACTGTCTTGGTAATATTAGCCGTTTCACAGTTGACTTTCCTATTAATGGAATTACGCATTTCTTTTACAATACGGTAATTCTCAAAATCCATAAGTGATACATGGGCTTCCATAATGTTCAGTAAATCTACAATTCCTGCGCCCTCTTTAATATATACCACATAATATTTTTTACGTATAACAATTTTAGCTTCCAGATGAAAATCCTGTATCAAATGCTGTAAATATTTTGCTTGCTCTTCATAAGAACAAACAAATTCTAAATGATAGCTTTTCTCCGGGTCACTCATAGAGCCGATACATAGAAAAGTTCCTCTCAAATATGCCCTCTTACAGCAAGCATTTTTTATAATCAGTGGATTGACTCCATTAATATGTGCAACATTGATTCCAATATGATTGTCCATTTTAACCGCTTGAAGGACTTTATCAATTTGATTCTTATTCTTAAGCAGAACTACATTTGCCAGATCCTTGCCATTCTCTAAAGCGGTTCGCCAAACAATATCAGTATCTATATTAAATGTTTTCTTCAATAATGTAAAGCCTTTTCTAATAACAGTCACGTTTTCTGTCAATAGACACAGCTTAAATCCTTCATCCTCACTGTATTCCACTTTACCGAAATTGCTGATTATTGCGGCAAGTTCAGCAATCTGACAGTGTCTGGATGTATTGATATGTTTTGATAATTCTTCTTTTACTTCACTGGAAAAAGACATTCAGACCTATGCTCCTTCTCAAACCAATCCATGTTTCACATCTCTATGATATATCTTAAGCCCGTAATTTCCTTTATTTTTCATACGTTTATACAGTTCATTGGCTAATGTAACACTTCGATGTTTGCCTCCGGTACACCCAATTCCTATTACCAGCTGGTATTTTCCTTCTTTTACATAATTCGGAATAAGAAAACTTACCATCTCGTCTAATTTCTGCAGAAATTCCTCCGCCTCTGAAAATCCCATAACATAGTCTTGCACTTCGGGGTCGTTACCCGTCTGGTGTTTCAAGTCATCAATATAATAAGGATTGGGGAGAAACCTGACATCAAATATTAAATCAGCATCAGCCGGAACACCGTTTTTGAATCCAAATGAAACAATCGTAACCATAAGGCTGTTATACTCTTCATTCATAACAAAGATCCGGTTAATTTCTTCCTTTAGTTCTCTTGTCAGCAAATTTGAAGTATCAATCACGTAATCCGCATTCTCTTTTACGGTTCTTAATATATTCTCTTCTTTGCGGATACCGTCTTCCACACGCCCTTCGGGTGATAATGGATGTATCCTTCTGGTTTCTTTATATCGCTTTAAAAGTACGTTTATTGAAGCATCCATAAAAAGTATTTCATAAACATATCCACTTGTCTTTAAATTTACAAGTGTCTTCCATGCTTCCTCAAACGGTTGATCCGCACGAACATCCAGTCCTAAAGCAACTTTATTAATCTCTGAATTGGGAGTTGCAACTAATTCCACAAACTTCTCGATTAAAGGAACCGGCAGATTATCAACACAATAAAAACCTGCATCCTCAAGCATTTTAAGGGCACTTCTTTTTCCACCGCCACTCATACCGGTCACTACTACGAACCTCATATGCTTTCTTCCTCCGTATTTTCTTCTAAAAATCTCCCAAATATATGACTTCCTGCTCCAAAGTTACACCGAACTGCTCTTTTACCCGCTCCTGTACCTCTTCTATTACTTCCCGTACATCTGCCGCTGTTGCATTACCTGTGTTTACCACAAAGCCGCAATGTTTCTCGGATACTTTTGCTCCACCGATACCAAATCCTCTAAGGCCTGCATCCATAATAAGCTTACCTGCAAAATATCCATCCGGACGTTTAAAAGTACTGCCGGCACTGGCATATTCAAGGGGTTGTTTTTCCTTTCGCTTCCGCGCAAGTTCTTCCATTTTATTTGTAATTTCTTCTTTATTACCCTTCTGCAGTTTGAAAACTACTTCCAGGACAATAAAGGGGCGATTCTTTATGACACTGGATCGATATCCGAATTCCATAGTATCATTATCAAGTACCAATATTTCACCGGAATTATTCATTACCTCAACGGATTCCACAATCTGCTGCATATCACCATCATAAGCGCCTGCATTCATAACAATACCGCCGCCCACTGTTCCGGGTATCCCTGATGCAAATTCCATTCCTGTAAGTCCTGAATCTCTGGCTGTCACCGCAGCTTTGGAAAGAAGCACTCCAGCTGAAGACCGAAGTCTTTCTCCTTCCACTGTCGCACTTCCTAATTCACAGCCTAATTTTACTATGATACCATCGTATCCTTTATCTCCTACGAGCAGATTACTCCCGTTTCCCAGTATAAAATAATTCTGATCTGTTATGTGTAAATAAGGAACCAGCTTTACCAGTTCTTCTTTTTTTGTAATTTTGATTAAACATTTCGCTGTTCCGCCCACACGAAAAGTAGTGTGGTTATTCATAGGTTCATGAAACAGTATATTTTCTTCCGGTACTATTTCTCTTATATAATCGAAAATCGATGAATTCACTTAATAATTATGCCTTTCCGTAACCTGCATTATTTGGGCCGCAGGCACAAATTGCGGTTAAAATTTTTCTTAACAACCTAATTACATCTGATTTATATTATGTTATGTAGTTGCCCGCTCTCTTATTCCAAGACTAATTTAGCTGCTCCGCAAATTCCTGCATCATTGCCAAGAGTCGCCAATGCGAATTCCACATCCTTACAGCCTCTAAATACCGTTTCATCATAATAAGGTTTGATAAATTTAAATAAAATATCCCCGGCCTTGGATACTCCTCCGCCGATAACAAATATTTCAGGATTGATTACTCCTGCCACAACACCAAGCCCCTTGCCAAGATACTCTCCGAATTTCTCAGCCACCCGGATTGCTAATTTATCATTTTCTTTTACCGCATCAAAAACAGCTTTCGCTGATAGATGTTCTACCGGTCTGTTTCTCAATATACTGGATTCCGAAGATGCCGCTAGTTCTCTTTTTGCTAATCTTACAATACCGGTTGCCGATGCATATTGCTCTAAACATCCTGTATTACCGCAGCCACAAACATCCGTTTCTCCATCCTGTACATGGATATGCCCGATTTCACCGGCTGCACCGCTTGTCCCGGAGAGCATATTACCCTCTATAATAATCCCCCCACCTACACCGGTACCTAAGGTAACAGCAATCAGATTGCGATATCCTTGTCCGCCGCCTTTCCACATTTCTCCAAGTGCGGCAACGTTGGCATCATTGCCGGCTTTTACAGGCAGATCAAGAAGTTCTGCTAAGGTATCACGGATACTAAAGGTTCCCCAACCGAGATTGGCTGCACCATATACGGTACCCTTCGCATCAATCGGTCCCGGTGCCCCAAGTCCCACGCCCATGATTTCTTCTTTATTTATGTTTTTTTCTTTAATCTTAGCTTTGATACTATCAGCTACATCCGGAAGAATTTTCTCTCCTCCGTTTGCTGTTCTTGTAGGAACTTCCCATTTATCAAGAATGTCTCCATTTGCATTAAATAAACCTATTTTTACGGTTGTTCCACCCACATCTACTCCAAATACATACTTACTCATCTATTCCCATCCCTTTCCGTTTTCTATTCATCATCCTCTTCTCTTCGTTTTGCAAGAGAGTTCTGTACACGGGTATATAACTCCTGTGCCGCATTATATCCCATTTTCTTCTGACGGTGGTTAACGGCTGCCGATTCGCAGATAATGGCAAGGTTACGCCCCGGTCTGATCGGAATATTATGACATACTACCTTATTTCCAAGGTATTCCGTATATTCTTCTTCCAATCCCAATCTATCATATTCTTTATCTTTATCCCAGTCTTCTAACCGGATGACTAAATCAATACTCTGTGTATCTTTTACACTGGATACACCAAACAATGTTTTTACATCCACAATACCGATACCGCGTAATTCAATGAAATGTTTGGTAATATCAGGTGCTGATCCGATAATGGTATCGTCACTTACTTTCCTAATCTCTACCACATCATCCGTAACAAGACGGTGTCCTCTTTTAATTAATTCAAGTGCCGCTTCAGACTTACCAATGCCGCTTTCACCAGTCAGCAGCACACCTTCACCATATACATCCACAAGCACACCATGAACGGAGATACAAGGCGCAAGCTTTACATTTAACCAACGGATGATTTCCGCCGTAAATGATGATGTGGCTTTCTTTGTCATAAGAATAGGAACCTTATGTTCGATTGCTGTTTCAAGGAACAGAGCATCCGGCTCTAGTTCACGGCAAAAAACGATAACGGGAATATCGCAGGATAACAGTTTGGAATAAATATCCTTTTTACGTGCCTCCGGTAAGCCCTGCATATAGGTATATTCTACGAATCCGATAATTTGCAGACGAGTTGCCTCAAAGTGTTCAAAATATCCGGCCATCTGCAATGCCGGTCTGTTAATATCAGGCTGGTTTACCTTCGCTTTTGTAATATCGAGCTCCGGCGTCAGATTCTCAAGTTTCATTTTATCAATAATCTCTATTAAACTTACACCTGGCATAATAATCTTCTCCTTTAAATGGTAGATTTTAAATTTTCTGGCATGTCTTATAGATTCTAACATACAAACTTCATAATATCAATAAACGAACACCGTTTATTCCTGGTGGAAAAATTCATAAATTTGCTCTGCAATATGCTTGGGTATCTCCGGTACGGAAGCCAATTCTTCCGTATTTGCAGCCTTGATTTCTTCCATAGATTTAAAATATCTCATCAAAGCTTTTCTTCTTGTCGGTCCCACTCCCGGAATATCTTCAAGCACTGACCTTACCTGCGCTTTAGAACGAAGGGAACGGTGATAAGTGATGGCAAAGCGATGGGCTTCGTCCTGTACTCTTGTAATCAATTTAAAACCTTCTGAGTTCCTGTCAATTGAGATCTCTTCATTATTATAATACAAACCTCTTGTTCGGTGATTATCGTCCTTTACCATACCGCAAACCGGGATATCGATATGTAATTCACTCAGTACCTCAAGGGCTATATTCACTTGCCCTTTTCCTCCGTCCATAAGAATCAAATCCGGGAATTTAGTGAAACTGCCGAATTCCTTCTCTATCTCTTTGATATCCATCAGCTTCTGTTCCTCCATACCATGCACAAAACGTCTGGTCAGTACCTCCTTCATGCAAGCATAGTCATCCGGCCCTGCCACTGATTTTATTTTGAATTTACGATAATCACTGCGCTTCGGTTTGCCTTTTTCATACACCACCATAGAGCCTACATTAGCAAATCCACTGATGTTGGAAATATCATAAGCCTCCATCCGATGTATTCCTTCTACACCGATTAAGGCTGCTATTTCTTTTACCGCACCTATGGTTCTGCCTTCTTCTCTTTTTATCTTCTCTTTATCCTGACTAAGAACCAATGCTGCATTTCTAGCCGCAAGCTCCACCAGTTTTTCTTTGGTTCCTATCTTAGGGATACGGATATAGACCCGGTTCCCCTTTCTGGTGCTCAGCCACTTTTCTAAAATCTCAATATCTTCGATTTCCTCCTGCAGCATAACTTCCTTGGGTATAAAAGGTGTTCCCGAATAAAACTGCTTTACAAAATCTAAAAGAACCTGTGCTTTGGTATTTCCTGATACATGCGTCATAAAGAAATGCTCTCTTCCTATCAGTTTCCCATTTCTTATAAAAAATACCTGAACCACAGCATCTCTTTCTTCTAATGCCAGAGCAATGATATCCTTGTCTTCTCCATAGCTATCTGTAATTTTTTGTTTCTGTGAAACTTGTTTGACACTGTTATACAAATCCCTGTATTTAATTGCTTCTTCAAAATCCATACCCTCTGAAGCTTCCTGCATCTTTCGTTCCAGCTCTTTAAGAATAGGATTATAATTACCATTTAAAAAATCCAGTGCCTTTTCTACCTGTTCTCTGTATTGCTCCTGTGTCACCATGTTCTGGCAGGGAGCCGTACATTGTTTGATATGGTAATTCAGACACGGTCTGTCCTTTTCACTGTCTCTGGGAAGATTTCTGTTGCAGGTACGAAGCAGATATAATTTATTAATGAGATCTATGGTATCTTTTACGGCTGCCGCACTTGTGTACGGGCCAAAATATCTGGACCTGTCCTTTTTCATCTCTCTGGAAAAAAGAACTCTGGGATAATTGTCCCCCATTGTCACTTTTATATAAGGATAAGTTTTATCATCCTTAAGCATTGTGTTGTAACGAGGACTATATTCCTTGATGAGATTATTCTCAAGTACCAGTGCCTCTAATTCTGAATCCGTAATAATATACTCAAATTTGGCAATCTGAGTTACCATCTTATCAATCTGAGGACCCCGTCCTATATTTTTGCGGAAATAGGATCTGACACGGCTATGCAGATTAATTGCTTTCCCCACATAGATAATCGTATCCCTCTCATCATGCATAATATATACCCCTGGCTTGGCGGGCAGTTTTTTCAGTTCTTCATCAAAATCAAACATAATCTCACCTTACTAATTATAATGCAAAACAAAGAGTTCCGTAAACGAAACTCTCCGCTCTTTATTGCTAATCATTCATTTTGTTTTCCGAATCCTTGGTAAACTCACCGGAGGCATTGGAGAAACGTCCTACCGGTCCATGACTTTCCGGCTCCTCTTGCTTCTTTTCCTCACGATCCGTTTTGAAAAATTCATCCTCTTTCGAATCCGTTTTAAAAAAGTCATCGGTTTCTTTGGTTTTAGCTTTTTCAACCGGCTCCTCTTCTTTAACAGGTTTATCAAGACTTTCTTCTGTTTCGATAACCTTAGTTTCACTGTCTTCATCCTTCTTTTCCTCGGGTTCCGGTATTCCCTTTTCCGCGCGGAAAATCTTCATGAATTCCTTACCTGTGATAGTTTCCTTCTCAATCAGATGTGCTGCTAATTTTTCCATCAATTCTTTATTTTGTGAAAGTAACTCTTTTGCCTCTGCGTAACAGCCTCTCAGAAGCTCCATAACTTCCTTATCCACATCGGCGGCTGTCACATCACTGCAGGTCATTCTTGCGCCGTCGCCTAGGTATTCGCTTTCCACTGCCGCAAGTCCCATAAGACCGAATTTATCACTCATACCAAATCTGGTAATCATATTACGGGCAATATTTGTTGCTTTCTCAATGTCATTGGCTGCCCCTGTGGTCACAGTATCAAACATGATTTCTTCCGCTGCACGACCGCCTAAATATCCAACAAGCATATCATGGAGCTCCGCCTTGGTATTGAGATATTTCTCTTCCTCCGGCACCTGCATAACATACCCAAGAGCACCCATGGTTCTGGGAACAATGGTTATCTTCTGTACCGGCTCCGAATTCTTCTGCAATGCACTGACAAGTGCATGCCCCACTTCATGATAAGATACAATCTTACGTTCTTCTTTACTCATAATGCGGTCTTTCTTTTCTTTACCTACAAGAACCTGTTCTACAGCTTCAAATAAATCCTGCTGACATACATAATCCCGACCCTTTTGTACCGCATTTATGGCTGCCTCATTTATCATATTGGCAAGATCTGCACCTACCGCACCACTGGTAGCAAGTGCAATCGCGTCAAAATCCACACTGTCATTCATCAGTACGTCTTTCGCGTGAACCCTTAATATTTCAACACGTCCTCTTAAATCCGGCTTATCTACAATAATTCTTCTGTCAAAACGTCCCGGTCTTAACAGGGCCTTATCTAAAATCTCCGGCCTATTTGTAGCTGCGAGAATAAGGACACCTTTTGAGCTGTCAAATCCATCCATCTCAGATAACAACTGATTCAGGGTCTGTTCTCTTTCTTCGTTACCTCCGCCATATTTAGAATCACGGCTTCGTCCAATCGCATCTATTTCATCAATAAATATGATGCAAGGTGCATTTTTGGTAGCTTCCTTAAAAAGATCCCTTACTCTGGACGCACCAACACCTACATATAATTCAATAAAATCCGAACCCGCTAAGGAGTAAAAAGGAACATGAGCTTCTCCTGCCACCGCCTTGGCAAGAAGTGTCTTACCGGTTCCAGGAGGTCCCACAAGGAGAGCTCCCTTGGGCAATCTCGCTCCAATTTTAGAGTATCTGCCGGGATTATGGAGGAAATCAACTACCTCCTGCAAAGATTCCTTAGCTTCATCTTCTCCCGCAACATCTTTAAAAGTAATTCCTGTTTCTTTCTGCACATATACCTTGGCATTACTCTTTCCAACTCCCATAACGCCGCCTCCCCCGCCTTTTGACATCCTTCTGAACAGAAAGCTCAAAAGAACCCACATTAATAAAATGGGAAGGACATAAGTTAAAATGATGGAAAGAATCATTCCCGAACCATCCGGTACTTCTTTATTCACCGCTACATTATATTGAATCAGCCGAGCAGTCAGAGTATCATCATCCTCCATAATGCCCGTATAGTAAGTGACTAGGGGCACTCCATATAAGGAAGGTGTTTCTTCTTCTTTTTCCTTTGGATAGATATTGATTTTGTCGGAATCAACCATTACACTATCTACTTCACCCTTCTCAACCATCTGAATGAATTCATTATAAGTAATTTCTTTTTCAGTGCCGCCGGTCAGGGCTTTCATAAAATAACTCATACACAAAAGTGTGATGAGTGCTGCTATCAATAGCAGGAAAACACTTTGCTTCTTCGGGCTATCGCCATTCCCCCCGCCTCCGCCACTGTTATTATTATTTTGATTACCGCCACGATTGCCTTTGTTGTATCCATTGCCATCGTATTGGTTTAAATTATTATCGTCCATGCCTGCTCCTATTCGTAAAACATCGTTGCTTCTATTATAGAGACTGCTTTTTGATAAAGCAATATTATAATTGTGAAAAAATCTTTTGATGTATTAAAGATTTCTAAATTTATTTGATATAAACAGTAGATTTTTGGATATTACTCATTGTATAATACATAACTATGATGCAAAATATTATTATAGCATATATCAAGTGTGTATAATTTTACATTCGGTAAGAAAGGAATAGGGAAATATGCCTGTAAAATACGTATTCGTAACAGGCGGCGTTGTTTCTGGTCTGGGAAAAGGAATTACAGCCGCATCTTTAGGCAGACTCTTAAAGGCACGGGGTTACAAAGTAACCATGCAAAAATTTGATCCATATATCAATATTGATCCCGGTACTATGAATCCCGTTCAGCACGGCGAAGTTTTCGTTACAGATGACGGTACTGAAACCGATTTAGATCTGGGACACTATGAAAGATTTATTGACGAAAACCTGGATAAGAATTCTAATGTTACCACCGGTAAAATCTACTGGTCTGTTCTTCATAAGGAAAGAAGAGGCGATTATGGCGGCGGTACTGTCCAAGTCATTCCTCATATTACCAATGAAATTAAAAGTCGTTTTTATAGAAACTTTACTGATTCCGACACTCAAATTGCAATTATTGAAGTAGGAGGTACGGTTGGAGATATCGAAAGTCAGCCTTTCCTCGAATCTATTCGTCAGTTCCAGCATGAAGTCGGTCATGAGAATGCCATTCTGATTCATGTTACCTTGATTCCTTATCTGCGCGCATCGCAGGAAATGAAGACGAAACCGACGCAGGCGAGTGTCAAAGAGCTGCAAGGAATGGGTATTACTCCGGATATCATAGTTTGCCGGAGTGAATATCCTCTTGACCAGGGAATCAAAGATAAAATTGCATTGTTTTGTAATGTCCCCAGTAATCATGTGTTACAGAATCTGGATGTGGAGTATCTCTACGAAGCACCTCTGGCTATGGAGCAAGAGCATCTGGCGCAGGTGGCTTGCGAATGTTTAAATCTCCCTTGTCCGGAACCCGATCTGGCTGATTGGACCGCTATGGTAGATTCTCTGCGTACACCAACCGGAGAAGTCACCATTGCCCTTGTAGGTAAGTATATCCAATTGCACGATGCTTATATCAGTGTGGTGGAAGCTTTAAAACATGGCGGTATTTCTAATCATGTGACCGTATCCATAAAATGGGTGGATTCTGAAACTTTAAATGATGAAAATATAACAGATATTCTTAAAGATGTGAATGGCATCATTGTCCCCGGAGGTTTTGGTGATCGCGGAATCGAAGGAAAAATAAGTGCTATCGCCTACGCCAGAACCCACAATATCCCTTTTCTTGGTTTATGCCTGGGTATGCAGTTATCCATTGTGGAATTTGCAAGAAATGTCCTCGGATATCATGATGCACACAGTACCGAGCTGAATCCCAATACAACCCATCCCGTCATCGCTCTTATGCCCGATCAAAATGACGTGGAAGATATCGGAGGCACTCTAAGACTTGGCTCCTATCCGTGCGTACTGGATCAGACTTCCAAAGCTTATCATTTATATGGTAAAGCTACTGTTTATGAAAGACATAGACATCGTTATGAAGTAAATAATGATTATAGGGCGGTGCTCACTGAAGGCGGTATGAAGCTATCCGGTCTGTCTCCGGACGGCAGGATTGTAGAAATGTGTGAAATACCCGGACACCCCTTCTTTCTGGCTACTCAGGCTCATCCGGAGCTTAAGTCCAGACCCAATAGACCGCACCCTCTGTTTAAAGGCTTTATTGAAGCCGCCAAAGCAACTACTTAAG
>CAYXCV010000068.1:0-13640 GCA_964463365.1 uncultured Kineothrix sp. | reverse complement strand
GGAGGATTGGAATGAAACCGGTTTATGTAATTAATGGATTTTTAGAAAGCGGAAAGACAGAATTTATAACGTTCACTTTGGAACAACCGTATTTTCAGGTGCGTGGAACAACTCTGCTGCTTCTGTGTGAAGAGGGAGAGGTTGAATATAATCATAATTTACTGTTAAGAAGTAGGACAGTCATAGAATGTATAGAAAAAGAAGAGGATTTTAATCCGGCATACTTGATTGAGCTTGAGAAGAAACATACACCCGAACGAATTATTATAGAGTACAATGGCATGTGGAACTATAAGGATATGAAACTGCCATGGCATTGGACAATCGAACAGCAGGTTACAACAATTAATGCAGCTACGTTTTCTATGTATTTTAGCAATATGAAATCCTTATTGGCTGAAATGATAAGAAAGTCAGAGTTGATTATTTTGAATCGATGTGATGGGGTGGAGGACTTAAGCAGCTATAAAAGGAATATCAAAGCAATCAATCAGAAAGCGGAAATAGTATTTGAGGACTCTGAAGGAGAAGTGAATGAGATTATGGAAGAGGAGCTTCCATATGACATAAAGAAGGACGTTATTCAATTAGATAATATGGGGTATGGAATATGGTATCTGGATTGTCTGGATCACATAGAACGTTATAAGGGTAAGACAATACAGTTTAAAGCAATGGTGCTCAAACCGGAACGTTTCCCGGAAGGATTTTTTGTTCCCGGAAGAATGGCAATGACTTGCTGTGCGGACGATATGGCGTTTTTAGGATATGCTTGTGCTTATGAACATGCGGATAGCCTGGTAAATAAACAATGGATAGAAGTAACAGCAAAGGTAAAACAAGAATATTTTGATGGCTACAAAGGGGAAGGGCCGATACTAACCGCATTAAATGTAAAAGATGTGAAAGCACCGAAGGAAGAAATTATTAGTTTTGTATAGCGAAATGAAAATACGATATAAATAGGCGGTAAGTAATACAAAATGGCAACAGATAATGAGAAAGAAATACAAAATTTAAAAAAACGGATGATAGAACTTTCAAAGAAATCATACGAACACAATATTTATACGTATACCGGTTTTCTGAGTTTGGCAGAACAGGATGTTTTTTATAGCCTGACCAATGAGATTGGGGGTGTGCCTTATGAGCTGTTTGGAGGCAGCATTGATTGCGAAAGACAAATGCTTAGATTTGGCAGTGCAGATATTATGGGATATGAAGAGGATTTTCCGATAGACTGTCTTTTGATAGCACCTATTATTGAGAAATTTGCAGATGATTTGAATCATAGGGATTTTCTTGGTGCTATTATGAATCTAGGAATTGAAAGAAATACCATTGGTGATATTTTTATTCAGGGAAAGTCTGCCTACGTATTTTGTGTGGATAGGATAGCACCGTTTATTGTAGAACATTTGGATAAGGTAAAACATACTAATGTGACATGCAGAGTGGCGGATTCAGAAATGGAGCTGCCGGTAAAGGAACCGGAACCGCTAAACATTACGGTTGCATCGGAGAGGGCAGACGGAGTCATTGCTAAAATCTATCATTTATCAAGAAATCAATGTGTAGATCTTTTCCGGGCAAAGAAGATATATATTAATGGTAGACTGAATGAGAATAATAGTTATTACCTAAAGAATGAAGACATAGTTTCGGTACGTGGATTTGGTAAATTCGTTTTTTATGGTATCAGTCATAAAACAAAAAAAGGAAAGCTGGGTGTATCGGCTGGAATTTATCAAGGTTAAGGAAAGGTGTAGATGGATTATGTATTCATATACAATGTTACAATGGCTGTTTGCATTTTATTTTTATTGTTTTTTCGGATGGTGTTTTGAATCAGCCTTTGTGTCGATAAAGAATAGACGTTTGGTGAATAGAGGATTTATGAGAGGACCGTTTCTTCCGTTATATGGAACCGGTGCTATTATGATGCTGATTATATCCATGCCTTTTCAACATAATATATTGCTGACATATATCGCGGGTTGTATAGGTGCCACATTGCTAGAATATATAACCGGAGTGTTGATGGAAGCTTTATTTAAAGTAAGATATTGGGATTATTCCAATCAGAAGCTAAACTTTCAAGGACGCATATGCCTGTCCTCCTCCTTAGCGTGGGGCGGGCTTACCATTCTTATGACTAAAGTAGTACATAAACCTGTGGAGCAAGTGATGTTTCTGATTCCGCCTCATTTTATGGCTATTTTTACTTTCCTACTTACAATTTATATCGTAGCGGATTTCACCTTATCCTTTAAGGCTGCCATTGATTTGAAAGAAATCTTGGTGAAGATGGAGACGGCGAAAGCAGAGCTGGTACGTGTGCAGAAGCGTTTGGATGTTATAATTGCAGTAAGCAATGAGGAACATGAACTTAAGAAGGCAGAAAAAGAAGGAAAGAAATCAGCCAGGGATGAAAGGATAGATGAGTTAATCTACAGTATTGAACAGCGCTTACTTAATATAAAAGATAAAATACAAAGCGGAGTTTCATCATATCCGGATCATATAAAGGAAGAGATTCTGGAATTAAGGACAAAATATAAGATTAATCTGGAGATGAGATTCCAGCTTAAAAACCTAAAAGATTTTTATAAACGTCAAATGATAAAAGGGAATCCAGGTATGGTTTCAAAGAAATTTAAAGAAGCCTTACAGGAGATAAAAGATTCTGTGGAAGATAAGATGAAGAAATAATATAAAATCCAGCCGCCTTAATCGGTAGCTGGATTTTTATTGTCCAATCGTTACATTGTAAACACTTAAGCGCCTTTTCCATAGATTTCATTATGTTTACGTCTGAATGTATAAGCTTGCAGATGGTTCTCCGACAATTCATGCTTACGTTTATGCTGGCGGTAGAGTGCAAGAAATTTATTATAAAACCAGAAAGAATATACAAGAACATTGTTTATCTTTCCTATTTTTTGTTTGGTAGTAAAGCGATATCTTTCTCCGCCTGTTGTAATGTCTACATCGGAAAGAATGGCATGAATCAAATCGCACTCATCTTTAATGTCCGCATCAATCACAGTGTAACCTAAACCGGTACTTTCATCACGATGGGAGTCGCTGCCTCCGATTCCCGGTTTATCAAAACGTATAGCAAGCGCATCGGCAGATCGGTTGGATTCGGGAGATTCACAAGCATTGTAAGTTTCAAAGAAATCAAATTTAGCTACCAGGTCACGGGATTTTTTGCCGCGTCGGGTGTTCATCAGACTTAAATATTTCTCTCCGCAAGGGTGAGCAGGTCCCAGTATACCGCCGTAATGATGTACAATATCAATCAATAAGCTGACAGGGAGACCACGCAGCTCCAGGAGAGGAAGCCTTACACCGTTAGGCATAATGATGATAATATGGCCTGCGTCTATGGTGTCATACTCAATACCTTTTAAAACAACAAAGTCAGTAAATTCTTTACCGGCTATATGTTTTTGATAGTAGCGGTAGGCTTTATAAGAGTTATGGTCCGTTATAAGCATACCGTCATAGCCTTTCTTTTGCAGCATCAGGATAGTATCCCGTATCGTAATCTTGCCATCCAAAGACCCTTCCTTTGTATGGCAGTGCATATCAAATTTCAACATATACCTTCTTTCAGTCATGGGTACAAATAGAACAATTATTTTTCCTTTGTACTAAGGTTAACAGAATCCCAATATTCACATTGTACCCCAATTACTTCAGAAGTAAATAGATTTTTTTGTTTTTTCTTTATATTTTTTTTGAAATGTGCAGTAGCTTTAAATACATAATCGGCTCCTAAGTATAATAATGGGATGTTTGCAAACACAATAAGTATATTACCCAGGTCAGAAATTGCCCATAAATTACCAAGGTCCAATCCGGCAAGATAACAGATGATACCAAACGCTGTAATGCAGATACCCAGAATGCGAACAAAGTTAATCAGTTTCTTTTTACGGCTGATGCAGTTGGCTGCGATTTCCGAAAAGCTTATCATACCAACCAGGCAGGTAAAAGCAAACAGGCAGAAACAGAAAGTGAGTAAAAAAGCAATGACAGCGTTAAATGTGGTGCCAGGTGTAAGTATTTGTGCGGATGAAAGAAATTGAGGTAATCGGTCCATAGCAAACCATGCATCACGCTCAGGGCCTGTCCAGACATGTGCCATTACTACTACAAAACCGGTCAAACTGCATATAATAATCGTGTCCAGAAAGACACCTATAGACTGCACCAGTCCTTGTTCACAAGGGTGTTCACAGCTTGCCGCACCGGCAGCCATAGTGATGGTTCCCTGACCGGCTTCGTTAGACATAAGACCCCTCTTTACACCTTGGGATAAAACAGTTCCAAATATTCCTCCGAACATGGATTTGGGGCTGAAAGCGCCACCTATGACAGCGCTAAAAAAGTACGGAATGGATTTATAGTTGATAACAATCAGGGTAAGAACAGTAATCACATATACGATGGCCATAATAGGCACTGCTTTATCTGTTACCTTTGTCACTGCTTTTATTCCGCCAAAGGCGATATAGGCAGTAGCTATGATTAGTAGAACCGCAGTAATATAGAAAAAAGCTGAGGTGGTAGGAAGCGGAGTATTCGTCAGTATTTCTGCCATTTGTCCGATAGAGGTCACCACATTGAATCCTTGTGCAGGAAGACAGCACATGGCATACATAATATACATGACAGAAAGAAATGTTCCTGCTGCGGTACTGTTTTTTAATAATCTTTTCGCATAGAATGGAAGTCCTCCGACAAATTCTTTCTCCTTCTTTTCTTTAAAAATCTGAGCAAGCACAGCTTCTACATAAGCGGTTGCCATACCGAAAAATGCTGAAATCCACATCCAGAATAAAGCCCCCGGACCACCAATGGCAATGGCACCTGTCACTCCCAGGATATTACCGGGACCAACCCGCATGGCTGAGCTTAGAAAAAATGCAGCAAGCGATGATATACCCACTTCTTCTTTTTTCTTCTTGGCCAGCAACTTAATACCGGTCTTAAAATGAACCAGTTGAATAAATCCTGTTTTAAGAGTAAAAAAAATACCGGAACCTACTAAGAGGATAATAGCAAGCGAGAAATTTCCAAGGACAGGGATGCTGGAATACCAAGAAAAATTGGTTGGGAACTCCCAGAAAAAATCGGATACCGGTATAACAAAACGAAAGATATGATTGATAGTTTCAAAAATTTTATCCATAATACCTATACTCCTTTCGCAATTCCTATGTATTTTTAGTATACGAGTCAATTAATGTATATAGAATGCCTTAAAATGCTATAAATATTACAAAAAATGCGGATTTTATAGAATTATTAATTTATAAATCATGAAACTTACTATTTAGATTTATTTACAATATGGTATAATAGTTTCTATAAGTACATAAATCAGGTTTAGGCGAAGCTGATGCCTAGAAACTAGTTTTGCTATAACCAAAGACAAATAATCTGAAAGGAAGATACTTATGAAGAAAATGGAACGTTATTTGTTGGTTTATAAACAAGCGGGAATACAACCGTACGAAGCAGAAAGATATATTAATGATTTAAGGGAAGAAACGATAGATACTATAACAAAAAGAGGTTTTGATCGGAGATTAATTAAACCTATCATGAATGCGGCTTCAGAAGATATGAAAGAGAATCCCGAATTAGAATTTGATCAGGCAGTCAACGAAATTCTTAGTAATAAAAATCGTATGATGGCATTTATGAGAAGGTATTGTTTATAACTTAATATAAAATAAACGGATTGGGATAAGATGTAATGGCGACTACAAAAGATATGACAACAGGTGTTCCGGGAAAGCTGATTTTAGGATTTGCATTACCATTGATGCTCGGTAATATATTTCAGCAACTTTATACGTTTGTAGATACGGTAGTAGTCGGTCAGGCTCTTGGGGTAGAGGCACTTGCTGCGCTAGGTGCTACGGAATGGATGATTTTTCTGCTATTTGGCTTTGTGCAGGGGCTTGTACAGGGATTGATTGTTATTACGTCCCAAAGATTCGGGGCGGGCGATTATAAGGGATTACGAAAATCTGTAATCAGTGCGGGATATTTGTCTGCTGCCGCCGCAATTTTGTTTACGGTAGTGGGACAACTTATGATTTATCCAATTCTTAAGCTTTTAAATACGCCGGAAGAAATTATAGGCTTATCATATACTTATCTTAGAATCCTATATGCAGGGATACCAATTACTGTGGCCTATAATCTTTTTGCGGCCATTTTGAGAGCTCTTGGTAATAGTAAAGCGCCTCTTAAGGGTATGACAATTGCTTCTCTTTGTAATGTGGTACTGGATATCTTATTTGTTTTTGTATTTGGTTTAGGAATTGCAGGTGCGGCCTATGGCACTCTTTTGGCACAGTTGTTTGCAGCAGTTTTCTGTTTGCTTCAGCTTAAGAAAATAAACATTCTCAGATTCGAGAGAGAAGAATATAGAGTCGATAGGATAATACTTGGAGAACAGCTTAAGTTGGGGATACCAATGGGATTACAAAGTGCGATTACAGCGATGGGCGGTCTTGTGGTGCAGGCAGTCATCAATGGATTCGGAGTAATTTTTATCGCAGGTTATACAGCAGCGAATAAGCTATATGGCCTGCTTGAAATTGCGGCATCTTCCTATGGCTACGCCATGTCAACTTATGCAGGGCAAAATATGGGCGCAGGACATGATACTAGGATTAAGAAAGGGCTTTTGGCGGCGAATGGAATCGGAGTTATTACGGCACTATTTATGTCGGCAATTATGCTGCTGTGCGGTAAGTGGATTTTAGCTTGCTTTATTGCGGGAGATGCAGTATTGGTGCAGGCTGCCATACAGATAGGATATCGTTTTCTTATTATTTTATCTATGTTCTTTCCTTTACTGTATATATTATATATTACAAGAGCTTGTATTCAGGGAATGGGGAATACGGTATTGCCTATGATATCCAGTATTGCTCAGCTTGTAATGCGAGTGGGATGTGCCTTAGTCTTGCCTTCTTTCATTGGTGAAAACGGTGTATTTTATGGAGAAATATTCGCTTGGCTGGGAGCGGATATTATTCTGGTACTGTGGGTATTTTATTATTTTAAGAAAAGACAGATACGAAATGGAATTGTAGCGAAGACATAATATTTTATCTGAATAAGTGTATAGTATATAATAATGTTTTAATTTTGATTTATCAATATAAATATGATATACTTACCCGTAATCTTTTGAGGGAGGAATAGTGATATGAATAAGGTATTAGCGATTATTATAGTAATGACAATGTCTTTTGCGCTTACAGGATGCGGAGATGCTCAGACAAGTAAGGAAGATACCATTACAAAAGGAAAAATATATCAGATTGCAACCGATACTACATTTGCACCTTTTGAATTTGAGAATGAAAAGGGTGAAATGGTGGGTGTTGATTTAGATTTACTTGAGGCAATTGCAGACGATCAAGGATTTTCCTATGAGCTTCAGATTGTAGGATTTAACGCGGCAGTTACAGCATTAGAGTCTGGACAGGCAGACGCTGTTATTGCAGGTATGTCTATTACAGACGCACGGAAAGAAAAGTATAATTTTTCTAATTCTTATTATGAGTCAGGAGTAGGGATGGCAGTTTTGAAGGATTCAGATATTGCATCGTATGAAGACTTAAATGGAAAGTCTGTTGCGGCTAAGCTTGGTACCGAAGGATGCAGCTTTGCTGAATCCATTGCGGAACAGTATGGTTTTACTGTTGTTCAGTTCGAAGATTCATCTACGATGTATCAGGATGTTCTTTCAGGAAATTCCGCAGCTTGCTTTGAAGATTATCCGGTTATGGGATATGAAATATCCAGAGGAATGAAGTTAAAGCTTCCTCTTGATATGGAGAAAGGGAATTCGTACGGATTTGCCGTTTTAAAAGGTTCCAATCAGGAATTGCTGGATATGTTTAATGCAGGACTTAAGAACTTAATTGAAAATGGTAAATACGATGAGATTATTGATACTTATATTAAGCGATAAGAGTATACCCCTCAGTTAGGAGAATTACAGTATGAATATTATAGGAGTCATTACCACCTATGGGACTTCCTTTATGAAGGCGCTTCTTATCACACTTGAGATGACGGTGTTTTCACTGTTGATAGCAACCGTAATAGGTACTGCTTTCGGAATGATAAAAGTATCCGGATTTAAAGTTTTAAAATGTATTGTTAATATATACGTGGACATTGTCCGCGGAACACCGCTTTTAGTTCAGGTGTTTATTATGTACTATGGCATGACACAGTTTTTAAAGTTTCAGTGGCCTGCAATCGGGGGATTCACTGCGGCTTTTGTCGCAGGAACAGTGACCCTGGGGCTGAATGCCGGAGCATATATGACAGAGATTATAAGAGGTGGTATTGAGGCGGTAGATAAGGGACAGATGGAAGCTGCCAGAAGCCTTGGACTTCCTTACGGAAAGTCTATGTGGAAGGTTATATTACCACAGGCATTTCGCACGATGCTGCCCTCGATTATTAATCAATTTATTATTTCGTTAAAGGATACGTCCTTAATATCTGTAATCGGTCCAAGAGAGCTGACTCAGAACGGTAAGATTATTGCAGCTAATTCCCCGATGGCTGTTATGGCTATCTGGCTGACGGTTGCTTTATTTTATCTGGTAATCTGTACCATCCTTTCTAAGATTGCGAATCAAGTAGAAAGGAGAGTTGCCCGTGGAAAATAATAAAGCAGTAAAAATATCAGTTAAAGGTCTGAAGAAAGACTTTGATGATCTGCATGTGTTATGCGGCATTGATGCTGAGATATCGGAGGGGGAAGTGGTATGTGTCATTGGTCCTTCAGGATCCGGGAAAAGTACTTTTCTAAGGTGTCTGAATCGTTTGGAAGATATGTCGGAAGGGGAAATTAACATAGAGGGATGTTCCATCAGTGATAAATCAGTAAATATAAATAAGATACGGGAAAATATCGGAATGGTATTCCAGCACTTTAATTTGTTTCCTCATATGAGTGTTTTGGATAATATAACGATGGCTCCCAGAGAACTTAAAAAAATGACCAAAGAAGAAGCTGATAAAAAAGCAATGGGATTATTAGAAAAGGTCGGTCTTTTGGATAAAACAAGTTCTTACCCCTCCCAGTTGTCAGGTGGTCAGAAACAGAGAGTTGCGATAGCCAGGGCACTGGCAATGGATCCGAATATTATGTTGTTTGATGAGCCGACTTCTGCTCTTGACCCGGAAATGGTAGGAGAGGTATTGGAGGTTATGAAGCAGCTTGCAGCAGGCGGTATGACAATGATTGTTGTGACACATGAAATGGGATTCGCCAAAGAAGTAGGTGACAGGGTTATTTTTATGGACGGCGGAGTGATTGTGGAAGAAGGAACGCCGGAGGAAGTTTTTGACAATCCTCAAAATGTGAGAACCATAGATTTCTTAAATAAAGTATTATAAAATGTCAAGTCACAGCGGATAACGGTTATTTTATCAAAGGCAAAACAAACATAAGGAGCAGAAACAGTATTATGAGTGGACTTAAGATAAAGTTAGCAATCCTTTGCATCATTGCGGCATGTGGGTGCTGCTTGGGCGGCTGCGGACAAAAGAATAAAAATGAAAGCATTCATGAAGGAATGACAGCAGTAGAAGCGTTGGATTATGATCTGGCACTTCAGTGCTTTGAAAAGGCAATGGTAGATGGTGAAGAACTGCGGCTTTTGTACAGAGGACAGGGACTTGCATATATGGGGCTTGTTAAGTATGAAGATGCGGTCATCTCCTTTGAGAAGGCTCTAGGATGCAGTAACGGGCAAGTTGATGCGGTAGACTATGATATCAATTACTATTTGGCTACGGCCTATTATAAATTGGGTGATGTCAAAAAGGGTGTGGATGTTTACAATGCGATTATTGCACTTCAGCCTAAAGAAAAGATGGCTTATTATCTTAGAGGGTGCTTGTTGATTGGACAGAATTTTGATAGGGCCAAGGCTGATTTTGACAAAGCTATTTCACTGGATAAAGAAGACTATGATCAATTGATAGATATTTACCTTATATTGGAACAAAACGGATATAAAGAAGCCGGACAAGAATATTTTCAGGAGGCCATAGATAGTGAATCCAAATCTATGACGGATTACCAGCGCGGAAGAATCTATTATTATCTCAAAGATTATGATAATGCCCGGAATTATCTTGAAAAGGCAAGAAAAACCCAAGGTTCTGAAGCTGTTTTGCTTCTGGGACAGACCTATGAAGAGTTAGGTGACAACAATTATGCAATTAGTGTATATAACAGCTATATTGCTGATGACCAAACCAATGCTAAGGTTTACAATCAATTGGGACTTTGTAAGTTGAATATAGGAGCTTATGAGGAAGCACTCACTACTTTTCAGGTTGGTATGAATATTGAAAATAATGATATGATGCAGTCCTTAAAATTAAATGAGATTATTACCTATGAATATTTAGGAGATTATAAAAAGGCAGCGGTGCTATTGGATAATTATTTATCCACATATCCGGATGATGAAGTGGCTGCCAGAGAATATATATTTCTTAAAACAAGATAAGGCATAGGACGTTTTTTTGGTGCAAACACAAGATGTAGTGTTAACTGTTAAGAGTTGGCATAATATCTTGTGTTTTTTGTTGACTTTTTGATATCTCAATGTTACAATTTTTATATTGATGTTTACGGAAAATTATATAAATAGAAATATGGGAAGGGTATAGCACCAAAAAATGTGTTAGGGAGGAATTGTGATGTTTCAAGTAATAAAAAGAGATGGGGAAACAGCAGATTTTACATTGACAAAGATTAATGATGCCATTATTAAGGCTTTTAATGCTACTGATATGCAGTATAATAATGATATTATTGATTTACTGGCTCTTAGGGTTACTGCCGAGTTTCAGAAGAAGGTAGAGGAAGAACAAGTACATGTGGAAGATATCCAGGATAGCGTGGAAAAAGTTTTAGAGCAGGCAGGGTATACGGAAGCTGCCAAAGCATATATTCTCTACCGTAAACAGAGAGAGAAAATGCGTAATATGAAATCCACAATTCTTGATTATAAAGATGTGGTTAATAGTTATGTGAAGATAGAAGATTGGAGAGTAAAGGAAAACTCTACCGTGACCTATTCCGTAGGTGGTCTTATTTTAAGTAACTCAGGAGCGGTTACAGCCAATTACTGGCTTTCTGAAATTTATGATGAGGAAATCGGAGAAGCACATCGAAACGCGGATATTCATATTCATGATTTATCGATGCTTACCGGCTATTGTGCGGGCTGGTCTTTGAAGCAGTTGATTACGGAAGGTCTTGGAGGAATTACAGGTAAGATTACATCTGCTCCGGCAGCACATCTTTCCGTATTATGCAATCAAATGGTTAACTTTTTGGGAATTATGCAGAATGAATGGGCGGGCGCTCAGGCTTTTTCATCATTTGATACCTATCTGGCTCCCTTTATAAAGGCAGATAAGTTAACATATAGAGAGGTAAAGAAATGCATTGAGTCATTTATTTATGGTGTAAATACACCAAGCCGCTGGGGCACGCAGGCGCCGTTTTCCAATATTACTTTGGACTGGACCGTTCCTGATGATCTTGCAAATCTACCGGCTATTGTTGGCGGTAAAGAGATGGACTTTAAATACAAAGATTGTAAAAAAGAAATGGATATGATCAATAAGGCATTTATCGAAACTATGATTGAAGGCGATGCCAACGGAAGAGGGTTCCAGTACCCGATACCTACCTATTCCATTACGAAGGACTTTGATTGGTCGGACACAGAAAATAACAGATTGTTGTTTGAAATGACCTCCAAGTATGGTACTCCTTATTTTTCTAACTATATTAATTCAGATATGGAGCCAAGCGATGTACGCAGTATGTGCTGTCGTCTTCGTTTGGACTTAAGAGAGCTTCGGAAAAAGACAGGCGGATTCTTCGGTTCCGGTGAAAGCACAGGAAGCGTGGGAGTTGTTACGATTAATATGCCGAGAATTGCATATCTTTCTGCAAATAAGGCTGACTTTTATAAAAGATTAAATAAAATGATGGATATAGCGGCAAGGTCTCTTGAAATAAAGAGGGGTGTTATAACCAAATTGCTGGATGAAGGTTTATATCCTTATACAAGGCGGTATCTTGGAAGCTTTGAGAATCATTTTTCAACCATCGGACTGATTGGAATGAATGAGGTTGGCTTAAATGCCAACTGGCTCAGAGCCGATATGAGTCATAAGAAAACACAGGAATTTTCAAAAGAAGTGCTGAATCATATGCGAAATCGTCTTTCCGATTATCAGGAAACATACGGTGATTTGTATAATCTGGAGGCGACTCCTGCAGAAAGCACCACTTATAGATTGGCTAAGCATGATAAGAAGAGATGGGCGTCTATTAAAACAGCCGGAAACCCGAACGATACTCCGTATTACACGAACTCTTCACATTTGCCGGTGGACTATACCATCGATGTTTTTGATGCACTGGATATTCAGGATGATATACAGACATTATATACATCAGGTACCGTTTTCCACGCCTTTTTGGGAGAGAAACTCCCCGACTGGAAAGCAGCATCCAGTTTGGTAAAAACGATAGCTAATCATTATAAACTGCCTTATTATACACTATCCCCAACCTACTCTATTTGCCGTGAGCATGGATATCTTGCCGGTGAACAGAAGTCGTGTCCTCATTGCGGAAAAATAACGGAAATATACAGCCGTATTACCGGATATTACAGACCGGTGCAGAACTGGAATGACGGAAAACTGCAGGAATATGCAAATAGAACTGCGTATGACATGGACAAGTCCAGCTTGAAAAGACCGACTACCAGTGTAGTAACTCTGTCCAACTATTCCGGTGAGGTAAGTGTAAAGGTAGAGAAGCCGGAAATAGTAAAGTATCTTTTTGTTACTAAAACATGCCCCAATTGCAGACTTGCCAAAGAATACCTTAAGGATGTACAATATGTTTTAATAGATGCAGAAGATAATACGGAGCTTGCCCAGAGATACGGTGTTATGCAGGCGCCTACATTAGTAGTGACAAACGGTGATACGTTTACAAAATATTCGAATGCATCAAATATTAAGAAATATGTGGAAAGTCTTGTAATGGTAACGGCATAATGGAGAAACCAGTAATCAAAATATGATGCCGGGGAGGTACTCTATGGAAAATATTTATTTACGAGTCAAAGGTATTATTAAAAAAGGTGATCAGTATTTACTCATAAAGAGATGGGTGGACGATCGTATACCTGACCCTTTTGTATGGGAATTTATTGATGCAGAAGTAAGTTATGGAGAGCCACCGGATGAAGCTGTGCTTCGGGCGATTCGTGAGTTTCTGTCCATAGAAGGCTCAATCGAACGCATTGTATATACTTGGTCAAATATGATAGGAGAATCTCAGTGTGTAGGTATTGCTTATGTGTGCAATATTGATTCGGATGATGAAAATAATATTGTTTTAACAGAAGACTATGGTGAATGGGAATGGGTGGAAAGAGATAGATTCCCTTACTATATAGAAAACAGATATGTACTTGCAGATTTAGAAGGCGTTGAACTTTAGGACAACGCCTTTCCTACGTGCAATA
>CAYXCV010000067.1:0-14207 GCA_964463365.1 uncultured Kineothrix sp. | reverse complement strand
AAAAATTTTCCTTATGAGGCGAAAACCTCGTTTCAAAGAGATTTTGAATTAAAAGATAAGCCGGATGAAAGAGAACTTTTCGGGCAAACCATTATTGATTTAGGAGTTAAACATGGTATTGATACCACAGTCACAAAAAGCGTATATCAAGAGCTACATAAGAGGGACTAAGAAAATATGGAAATTAAAATTGATAATCTAACAAAGAAATATGCAAAGAATAGTAAGAAAAGTCTTGATGACGTAAGCCTTTCAATCCCGAAAGGTATCTTTGGATTAATCGGAGAGAATGGTGCCGGCAAGACTACGTTATTAAAAAGCATTGTTACACTTTTGCCGATTAATGAAGGTAAGATATCCATACTTAATTATAATTTACCGGGGCAGGAAGAAGAAGTAAGAAAGCTTCTGGGGTATCTGCCTCAGGATTTCGATATGTTTCAAAATTTAACGGTATTTGAAATGCTGGATTATATTGCATTATTAAAAAATATAACCAGTCCGTCGGAACGGGATCAAATGATTACAGAGCTGCTTTTGAAATTTAATCTGGAGGAGAAAAGAAATAGTAAAATTAAGTTTCTTTCTGGAGGAATGAAGCAGCGCGTCGGCATAATGCAGGCATTGCTAGGCAGTCCGGAGATTATTATTTTTGATGAGCCGACAGCCGGATTAGACCCTAATGAAAGACTCCGGTTTAGGAATATTATCAATGAAATTCCAGATGATAAGATTGTCATATTATCATCACATATTATCAGCGATATTGCTATGATGTGTGAAAATGTAGCAATACTGAGGGAAGGAAAGATTATTTACTGCGGTTCTATAGACAGCCTGACGCAGAAGGTAAGCGGAAAGGTATATGTTGACACTATTGATAGTACGCACATGATAGATAACCCTAAATATGAAAAAATTATTTCCATCACAAGAAAAATGAAAAAATTAGAAGTCCGTTTTTTGTCAGAAGCAGTTATAAATGATGATAAATACCGTGCTGTAGAGCCAACATTAGAAGATGCTTATTTCTACATGTTGTTTACTGTAAAGGAGTAACCGGCCATGGAGGAGATAAAGAGGATATTATATGTCAGGAATAAAGAAGATTATTATGGCTATAAGGTTATTTTTAATATAATAATACTATGCTTTCTGTCCTTTCTCAGTATGCAGAAATTAGATATACGAGTTTCAGCGCATATTTTTACCCTTTTGTGGATTTCAATTAATAGTTTCCAGGTATTTACTTTATTTTCACGGCATAACTGCGATTTTATATTATGTGAAAGCCCCAAATCTAACCGCTCGGTATTCTTCATGTTCTTAAGTGCATGTGTATTAGAAAATTTAATTTTTGCTGTCTTTTTATCTGTACAGCTTATTTTTGCAATGCACGCAAAGCTTTTATATGCACTGCTGTTTACAACTATATATTTTTGTTATGCAATTGCAATCGGCATATTTGCAGGAACTTTATGCAGGCAGTTAAAGGGTCTGGTTCCGATAGCCCTGTTCTATATATGGTGTATCTTTAGAGGTGGGACGTGGGCACGTGCTGAAGCAATTCGTTTCTGGTCGCCCGTAACACAATTATATAATGTTAATATTATTAATTTAACAAATACCGCTGCACTGGCGGCTTTAGCTATTGCTTTTATTTTAGTTTCAAGGCTTATAATTAATAAAGGGAAGGCGCATAATCGTCTGAGGATAGCAGGCGTTATAAGCTTATATGCTTTTGCACTTCTGGGTTTAGTATAGGGGGAGTTATCTTATAACAAAAAAATAGAGAATTCCACTTTTAATAAAACAACAGCCGCACATCAGCTTGTGGAGTATAAAGGGATCAATGAGCGCGACACACTGGTCATGACAAACGTGATAGAAGACGTGGAAAAAGAACTTATAAGGTTGAAATTCATAAATCATGAAGCGGATAAATATGAATTTAAAAAGTATTATGTTTCCGGTTTGTTTTTTAGCTACCATACGAGGCCTGTTCCGGTACTAAATGCAGACAAGACCTTTTATGTCAATGTATTTTCTGATGCCATGTTAAATTTCAAAGAATATGAAATTGTCAGGGATATGATGGATCGTACATATGATCATTTGCTACCGGAAGCATCAGACAATAATTACACATATGACATCCAAGAAGGATGCAGGGAACATATATTAATGGCTGCTGCCCTAAATCATCCGGATATTTATTCAGAGGATTTGATTGACTGGTTTGACAGACAAATTCTGAAGCGCGACCAGTCCATAACAACACAACGGAATTTCCTTAAAAAAATTGCAAGCAGCATGTATGATAAATACTCGGAAGAATTAGCTGAACTTTATACCATTATTGAAAAAGAGTCTCCACAGGATAATATGGAGGTAATAAAGATTTTAGAGGATAATTTTCCGGAATTGATGGAAGAAGATAAAATACAACAGATTTTGAGTCAGATATGAGAGGAAAATAGCGTTGAAAATAACAAGTATATTAAAATATCAATTTTTAAATTTAAAAAGGTACAAACTTTTATATATTTGTATTATAATTTTCTATTTTTTAATTCCAATATTTGGTATTGAAAGAGAAATAATAATATCGGATTATATTGAACGCTTTAACTTTCATCAGATGGTTATCATTTATTCAAATATCCTGATAACCTTCTTGCTATTGAATGAAGTGGTTTTTAAGTTATTTGATAGTTACTTATCTCTATATGTTAAGAATGTAAAGAATTATCTTTACAGTGCATTTATACTGCTCTGCCTGACCCATATCCTATCATTTGTTATTGGTGGAGCTATATCCATGGCAATTAATTATTTACATTTTGGCGTACTTCCAATAAAATTGATTATAGTCCATACATTGATTGTTTCTATGGAAATAATCAGCTCAGTCTTTTTAAGCATGTCTTTGATTTTATTGCTTAAAAATAGAGTGCTGGCTTTAACAATTTATATTATTGTATTAACGGTTTTAATGATTGCAAATAATATTTATATATCATTGCCTCTTCCTGTGTCATTAACCCAGGATTATTATGAGACATTTGCTCTTCCCTTGTGGATTGGCCGGATTATTTTGTTGGGATTTAGTGCAGCATTATTTTATTTTGCAAGTAAGAGATTTTTAAGAGGTGCTAATAATTAGCTTTACATGAAAGATTGGAGAGAGTATGAAAAGTAAGAGGATAGTCATAACAGTTGTTTTGTCATTTTTAATCAGTATATTATATTGCATTCCTGCCTTAGCAGATGAAAAGGGAATAACAGAAATTGATATTACAGCAGTTCTTAGGACAGACGGTTCCTGTGATATATCAGAAGTATGGGTGATAGATGATGTCTATGACGGAACGGAGTATTATATTGGACTTAACGATTTAGAGGGTATTAGTGTAACCGATTTAAAGGTAACGGACGACAGTGGAACGGTTTATCAAACATTGGGAGAATGGGATATAGACTCATCCTTTGAAGAAAAAGCATATAAGTGTGGAATATTAGAGAAGGATAATGGATATGAAATTTGCTGGGGAATCAGTCAGATGGGGAATCGGACTTATACCGTATCTTACAGTTTAAATGGTCTTGTAAAGGAATACAGTGATCAGGCAGGATTTTACCACCGATTTGTATCGGACGAGTTATCCTCATCACCCCAGTCTGTTAACATATCATTATCAATGGAAGAAACAGAGCTTACCGAGGAGAATACCCAGATTTGGGCGTTTGGTTACGAGGGTGAGATTCAGTTTGATAATGGTAGTGTGATTGCATGGTCAAAAAATGAACTGGGCTCAAACGACTATGTTAATCTGTTAATTGGTTTTTCAAGTGAGTTATTTGATGCAAGACAAGTTGATGGAACATTTGAAGAAGTTAAAGAGAAAGCTATGGGTAGCGGAGAAAGCGGATCTTATATTATTATTTTTCTTGGAATAGTGGTAATGATAGTACTGTTTTTTGTAGTCTGGTATATATTGGTTTCTAGGAATATACGGTTAGCGGATGGTACCAAAATCAGAAGGGTACCTGCTAAAAAAATAGAACCTATGACATCAGTTCCGTTTAAAAGAAGCATTCCGATGACTTGTGCAGCTATAGGGCTGGATGGTACGATAATTGCATCGGAGCCGATAGCTGCTTACATTATAAAATGGCAGTTTGAGGAAATAATACGGATGGAAGATGTAAAAAATGAACCTGTAATATATTTTCTACAAATACCTGATGCAGATAAAGTTGAGCTGGAACTTTTTAATATGCTAAAAAATGCGGGAGATGGTGAAGTTCTTAAATTAGCAGACTGGAGAAAATGGGCTGAAAAACATTATAATAAAATAGATTTATGGAAGAAGAATATTGTAAAGTACGGAAAAATTTGTCTTAGAGATGAAGGATGGGCAGACAAAGACAATAAGGGTAAAATACGTTTTACACAAACCGGATATGATAAACAAATAAGGTTGATAGGCTTCTATAAATATTTAAAAAACTTTAATAAGAGTACTTCCGATATGGAAGCACCAAGAGAATACTGGGGAGATTATCTGATATTTGCCACTTTATTTAATCTTTCTAAACCTGTTACGAGTGGACTTCAAAACATAGATGAAGAAGGGTTTGACAGTTTCTGTGGTATGTATAGTATTAACCCCGCAATGTTTTTGATTTATATGAATCATGCTGCTGCCATTTCCCACACTTCAAATTTAGGAGCTTCGGATGGAACCGGAGGAGCATCATTTTCCGGCGGCGGCGGAGGTTTTTCTGGTGGTGGCGGAGGAGGAAGCAGATAAATAAGTATAAATGAAGATATCATACAAGAAATACGCAAACATTTGCAGTAAAATATAAAAAGTCAGGAGGTAGTGTGAGAAGAAATTCTAAGGTGCCAAAGAACGTCACCTAAGATTTTCTAAATCTCATACAAAATAAAATTTTGTTGCATATTTGAGCCTGCGGCACAAATGTTGCAGGTTATGGAAAGGCATGGCTAATAATATGAAAAAAGAAGTAAGAAAGGTCTGCTATGACGAATTGCAAATGGAAGCGTATTTTTTTAAGGGTATTGTTCAGCCTTTTCCCAATCACTTTCATGACTATTATGTGATTGGTGTTATAGAAAATGGAACGCGATGTCTATCATGTAAAAATCAAGAATATACGGTAAGGCGTGGAAATATTCTGTTGTTTAATCCGAATGATAATCATGGTTGTGTCCAGAGTGATAAAGGTACTTTTGATTACAGAGGTTTGAATATTCCAAAAGATACAATGTTGAGTCTTGTGGGAGAAGTGACAGGCAAAAAATATCTGCCAGAATTTACCGAAAATGTAGTTTATGATGATGAACTGGACTATAATTTACATTTACTGCACCGGATGTTTATGGATGGCTCTAAAGAGTTTGAAAAGGACGAATTATTACTATTTTTGATTTCAGCTCTTATTAGGCAGTATGGACAGCCGTTTGAAAAATTTATTCCCGATTGCTGCAGGGATGAAATCGAAAAAGTTTGTGTATTTATAGAACAGCATTATACAGAGCATATTTCATTGGAGGACCTTGTCCAACTAAGTGGTTTAAGTAAATCCACATTACTTCGGGCTTTTACAAAATTTAAAGGCGTTACCCCTTATAGATATTTACAAGCCATTCGTATCAATAAGGCAAAGGATCTACTGGAACAAGGAGCTTCACCGATTGAAGCGGCGATGCAGACTGGCTTTTCAGATCAGAGTCATTTTTCAAACTTTTTTAATATGTTCATTGGACTGTCGCCTGCCGCATATAGGCAAATATTTAAAGGGAATGATGGGTAGCAAAGATGAAAAATAATCATACATCAGGTCATATTTGTGCTTTTATTACCATTATTATATGGGGAACAACCTTTATTTCCACCAAAATATTGCTAGAGGATTTTCAACCGGTTGAAATTTTATTTTTTAGATTTTTACTTGGTTTACTTGCTTTATTTATTGCTTATCCAAGGCGGTTAAAAGGAACAACTTTCAAGCAGGAGCTTACCTTTGCAGGGGCAGGGCTGAGTGGAATCTGTCTATACTATCTGCTTGAGAATATTGCTTTGACTTACACTATGGCATCCAATGTTGGTGTCATCATATCTGTTGCGCCTTTTTTTACAGCAATATTGTCACATATCTTTATGAAAACCGAGGAAAAATTAAAGCCCAAATTCTTTATTGGATTTGCTGTGGCAATGGCAGGAATATGTCTTATCAGCTTCAATGGCTCAGAATTGAAACTTAATCCCATTGGAGATATATTAGCAATTATAGCAGCACTGGTATGGGCAATTTATTCTCTGCTTACCAGAAAAATCAGTGGATACGGATACAATACGGTACAGACAACAAGACGAGTTTTTACATATGGAATTATCTTTATTATACCTACGCTGTTTCTTTTTGATTTCAGTTGGGATTTTACAAGATTGGCAGATGAAAAATATCTTCTTAATTTAATATTTTTAGGTCTCGGAGCATCTGCATTTTGTTTTGTTACTTGGAATTATGCAGTTAAACTGCTTGGGGCAATTAAGACAAGTGTATATATTTACATGGTGCCCGTTATCACGGTTATAGCATCTGCCATTATCCTGCACGAAGATATAACACTTTTGGCAGCAGGAGGTACGGCTCTTACTTTGGCAGGCTTGTTTCTGTCGGAAAGCAAATAGTTACGTTAAGCTATCTTTTAGAAATAGAATTACCTGGTCTACCTTGTTATAAACCCACGAAAATCAAAATGACCTTCGTGGGTTATTTGTAGTAATGTGAATTTCAATATTTTAGTATCTTTTATTCTTCGTCCTGCAATGCATCATAACCTTCTTCAGCGGTTCTAACTTTAATAACGTTTTCCACATCATAAATAAATATCTTGCCATCACCTATAATACCGGTATATAGAATCTTTTTGATGGTATTGATAATAGTTTCAACCGGAATCTTGCAGACAATAATTTCCAACTTAATTTTAGGCAAGAATTTTACATCAATTTCAACGCCCCTATATTGAGCGAAATTACCTTTTTGCATTCCATAACCCATAACGTTTGTAACAGTCATTCCGGTAATACCGAGGTCATTCATAGCATTTTTAAGATCTTCAAGCTTATTTGGTTTCGTAACAACCTCTACCTTAGTGAATTTGAATTCGGTATCGGGTATCGGATGATTCCTATGAACAACCGGGATGGCCTTATCTGAACTTACAGGAAGTTCTGAATCAGGGGCTGCCTCAGAGCGTTCCGTTACTACCGAAGATACAAGGAAATCGGCATAACTGCTTGAAAGCCCATGCTCGGTTAAATCTAATCCCAAAATTTCATCTTCTGTTGAAACTCTAAGCCCGATGGTTTTCTTAATGATAAAAAACAAGATTGTCATTGTAACTGCAACCCAAGTGATAACAGAAATTACTCCCAAAGCCTGAATGCCAATAAATTCAATCCTTGATTTACCCATTAGCATAAGATCAGCATTTGAAATAAATACCCCGGTTAAAACGGTGCCGAGTGCACCACAGACGCCATGCACACCGATTGCGCCTACAGGATCGTCTATTTTTAATACTTTGTCAACAAATTCAACAGCAATAACTATTGTAACACCGGCGATTAATCCTATTACAGCCGCTGCCCAAGGATTCACAACATCACATCCGGCGGTTATTGCAACAAGACCGGCAAGTGCACCATTAAGTGTCATTGAAACATCTGGCTTTTTATACTTAATCCATGTAAATATCATTGCAGCAATAGCTGCTGTTGCTGCCGACATATTTGTTGTTACAAATATTTTTGATGACAACAGCGCAGGCGCGTATCCGATAACACCATTAGTTTCATCAAGCATAGCGGTGGTGGAACCGCCGTTGAAACCGAACCAGCAGAACCAGAGGATAAATACACCAAGAGCACCCAACGTTAAGTTGTGTCCGGGAATCGCTTTGGCCTTTCCATCCTTGCCATATTTCCCTATACGGGGACCAAGGATTGCCGCGCCAACGAAGGAAGCGACGCCGCCGACCATATGTACTGCTGTCGAACCGGCGAAATCATGAAAACCGAGTTGGCTTAACCAGCCTCCACCCCAAATCCAATGCCCCGATACCGGATATACAAGCGCACTTATTGTTATTGAATAAATGAGGTATGCATTGAATTTCGTCCTTTCTGCCATAGCACCTGAAACAATTGTTGCGGCAGTTGCACAGAATACGGTTTGAAATATCAGTGTAGTATAATCATATGCGGTAGCTTCTGATGCTGCACCTGTGAAGAAGTCTAATCCTCCAACAATAGCACCGCTTCCACCAAACATGATTCCAAATCCTATAAACCAAAAAACCGGTGTTCCACATGCAAAGTCCATTAAGTTCTTCATGATTATGTTACCTGCGTTTTTGGCTCTTGTGAACCCTGTTTCCAGCATAGCAAATCCTGCCTGCATGAAAAACACTAAAGCAGCGGCTACCAATGTCCAAAGGATATTTACGCCCATACTCATGTTTGATAAATTTTCAAATAAATTGTCCATATCTCCCAACTCCTTTTAATTTATTAAAAAACAAAGACGCAGTGAAACTATACACAACGCCTTTGTTATTTTTTTATTCTATATTTAATTGTTTATTATGTATAAAAGAAAAACGCCGTGGACTTTTGCCCACAGCGCCTTTGCTGTTTATTTTTTTAAGATAGCATATATTAATTTATATGTCAATAAAATATTTTTAATTACTTAGTTTGCTTCCACAGTATGCAAAGTTTTGGTAAAGTAAGCATAACCGTACTGATGAACTCCACTATTGCCTTCATAATGAATCGTAATTATATTTTGACTACCCTCTTTTAAAACAAAAGTATCATCAAATTCCAGCTTAGCTTTGCTTCCTTCTACAGTGACCTTACCCAGATTATTTCCATTGATTCGAATGTCTGCTTTCCGGATGTTTTGAGGGAGTGTAAACTCAATTTTATTTTTATTCTTTTTTGAAGCATCTATGGTTACATCATTCTTTACTAGTTTGTTTGTTTGTAAGGATGTCATCAGCGTCTCTACCGAGGTAAACTGCTGATCCAACCACACAACCCGTTGTGTTAAGAAATTCCTTAAAATTTGCACCTCGATTCCAAAGTCTCTTCCTTCATTCCAGAGATTATAATCCGCTGCTGCCGACTTTAGCAGATGGGTTTCATTTTTTTCTATCGAACCATTTTCTTTGATCATATCTTCTAACAGGGTGTCTCTGATTTCATGATATCGGTTATAAGCACATATTGCAAAATAAGGATCTTTAATGATGTGTTTGTACCACTGATCTTTCTGGGCACCGTCATTAAAATATAGCGTCTGCCATACTCTTGGATTATGAGTATTTCCCTCACCTGCTGCCGCCCAGTCCATATCCCAGATCGGCCCCATATAGAATAGCCCTTCCAGATCCTTATACATATAGGTACTCTTTTTCATGGCGTCTTCATTCATAAACAGTTCATTTACCAACCAAAAATCCACCATAGATTTCATATCGAAAAGCTGTGAGTAACTCTTTTCTTCCGCTTCAAAATAGGCAGTGAAATTTTTATTCTGTATTGCAGTTTCAAACGCATTGATATAATTTGCTGCATAATTCATCATTTCCTGATTGGTTTTCGCAGGCTCAGGGTTCTTTATATTCATCGGCTGATTTAGCTTCTTACTTGTAAATTTAGACATCTCATCATAATACGAATCCAACTCAATCAGATAGCCACCGGTTCTTTTCGGAATCGTAATATCAGGATAATCTGCCAACTGATAAGTCACACCATCATGTGTAAACTTGCCGGTGGTTGCCCATGACAAATCTGTTGCCATCGCATCTTCAAGGGCACTTTTCTGAGTTTTATCCATTTTCTCTGCATCAGCAATGACTCCTGCATGATCTTCCCCGGCACTTTCCCAATCATAAATATCCACTCTGTTTCCGTCTGAATCCTGATCTACCCGGATCTGTTCGCAGAACTGATATAGTCCCTGATAAGAACCATCCATAATCAGCACTACATTCACAGACTGCATGTAAGGCATGTCCATATCACCGGACAAGTTATAGGATAGTGTGTTTCTCATAAAGCTGCGATCCAAATAATTAGCCAGAAGCACCCAATGTTTGTTTTTACCAAAGCCAAACATATCTGTCTTTTTATCCAATTTTATCTTATAGGGCTTTTTAGGAAAAGTCATCGTGGAATTCCCTCTCCACTTGATTTCAATTTTCCCATTATAACCGGTTGAATTTTTGTGTTCCTCATTCATTTGTGTATTTAAAGTACCATTTACATAGTCTGTTTTTCCGGTGATCTCGGCTTCTGTCGTTACATACAGTACCGGAAGTTCACTACAATACATTTGACCTTCATAACTTTTCTGAATCTCTCCAGACACCTGGATGGTGACCTTGATCATTTTTTCAAGATCTGTTTCCTTAATCAAATAACTATCCGAATCATTCTTGATTGCTGTTCCGCCGACCGTCCAGATATACTGATAAGTACATCCATCCGGCAACGTATCTTTAGGTTCCACTTTTAGTGTCTCTCCGGGCTTTGCATTATCCGCCAAAAACTTAATACTACCGTCTGCCGCATGGACTGTGAACCCTGATCCTATCAACATCCCAATACAGAGAAAAAGCATTAATCCAAGACGTTTAATCATCCCTTGCCAACCACATACTTTTTTCATCATTTTTTCTCCCACGTATAATATGTTTATAATCATCAATTAATAGTTCCTCGGTAAATTCAAAATCCATTCATTCAACGCACTGTAATTTTCCCTAATTATTATATCTTAATTTCGAAAATTTTTCCAGCACTTTACACAACTTAACTAACATTTACACTACCGATACGCATGGGAACGTAGTGACGGATGAAAGCATCATAGGGCTAGATGTTGTCTCAGCCATTAAAAACCAATTAAAGATACAAGAGGATTAACGGTCTATAGAATGAAGTATAGCGTAGTGGTTTCACTACGCTATACTGATTCAGTTCGCTTTAAACCTCAAATATTGGTTCAATATACTTTTTAATAAGTTCTATTCTATCCTTTGCATTTTGCATAGAAAGAGAAGCTATGGAAATTACCAGCTTTTTCTCTTTATTGAAATAAATCACATTACCGCTATCACCCATAGCTGCGCAGGCATGTTCTTTGCCATCAATAATCCACCATAAATATCCATATGGAAGATCGATTTTATCCCATCGGCTATGTTCCGTTGTTATCTCATCTATCCATCCTGCCGATACAATTTGTTTTCCATCCCATATTCCGTCATCTAAGCATAACTGACCTATCTTTGCCATATCCCCCGGAGAGAGTGTAAGTCCCCATCCTCCTGTGTTTAATCCTTTTGAGTCAGCAATCCAGCCACTAATATTCGTTGAATTATTAAATGCAGTCTGTTCTTTTGCGGAATGAAGAATTATATTTTTATCAACAGTAATTTCCAGTGGAGAAAACAAATTTTCCGTTGCAAAATCAAATGCGGATTGTCCGGTAGCTTTTACAAGAATGCCGGATATGATATCCGGTCCTGCAAAGGGAATGTACTTAAATTCTCCAATTGGTTCCTTACCACCTAATAAATCGAGTGAAAATTGTATCCGGTCCTCACTCATGAAATACTTTATGTAATGATAGGGTGCAAACTTATATTTAAATGGAGCTGTCATTGACAGCAAATTCTTAAGTGTAATATCTAGTATTGTAGTTTCTCTTTTTTTAACGGTGTAATCCGGGAAAAATTCCAACACTTTCTGATTGATATTTTTGATGTATCCTTTGTCTATGGCAATCCCAATCAATATGGATATAATGCTTTTTGTTACTGAGTAAATATGGATTCGACTGGCAGCAGTGCAGTCATTAAAATAGTTTTCATATAATGTTTTACCTTCTTTTAATACAACCATACCTGCAATATTACTATAATCATTGTTTATCATCTTTTTCATTGCTACTAATTTCTCTTGATTCATAGTGATTTCTCCTTTAATCTCTTGTCCAGTAATTCCTACTTTTATCTTACGCCTTGCCCTAAGGGGAAAGTCAATGTGTAAAATTCGTAAAGTATATATTAAAGGAAGATATCTGTGTGCATAAAATATTGAATTGTAACAAATAATATGTTACAATTATAAAAATATTGTTACAGGAGATGATAAAATGAAAAAATTAATAGAAAGGATGTTACACATTCCATGTGAGGAAAGCGAATTTTCTGCTATAGAACCCCTCCCGTTGTTTTTAAAAGGGGCTTATCGTTTGAAAGAGCTACGGATCTCAGGTACTAGTTTTCTAACCGCAGCTCCGATAGAGAAGATTAATCTTGCCACTATGCGAAAGCATAGAAAGATACTGATGGAGATTGCTGGTATGGAGTGTGCCTTTCGACTTGAGACTATCTCTACCTATGCAAAGAAAAAAATGCTAGAGGAAGGTATCCCTTTTATATTAGAGAATAAAGAGCTTTATTTGCCATTTTTGGGAATCGTATTGAATAAAGAAAAGAAGGAAAAGGTACCGCCGGCCAGGATTTCTTATCTTACACAGAAAATGCTATTGACAATTCTTTACAAAGGAATTTCTAATGTATCTGTTACAGAGATGGCAAGAATAATGGAGATTAGCAAGATGTCGGTGACTCGCTGCTTTGATGAGCTTGATTCCTTCCATTTGGGTCTGATTGAAGATAACGGTAAAGCTGGGCGTCGCTTTCAGTGGAATAATACAAAACAAAATCTCTGGGAGGCTATACGACCGTATCTGCGCAATCCGGTTGAAAAAGAGCTCTTACTTGACTGCATACCACCTTGGCCGCTGCCGAAAAGTGGGTTAACGGCAATCAGCCACTTTTCCATGCTGGCAGATAATTCCTATGCGACCTATGCAATTGCCAAGCAAGAGCTTAAGAAGCTTCAACCTGAACGGCTACCGCAGGTGCCTGAAGGAGAGCTTCCGACTGCCGTCATACAAGTGATGGGATATATCTATGACTATAAAGGTGATAATGAGTTTGTCATCGATCCTCTTTCTGCAGTGCTTACGCTTAATCAGGAGGATATGAATGAACCACGCATTGAAAGAGCAGTGCAAGAAGTTATGGAGGAGTTTGTCTATGATTGGACTTAATAAATTTAAGGAGTATTTTAGAAAATATGAGCAGCAGTATGTTTTAATCGGAGTGGAGTATGAACAATGGAAGATATAACAATCAAAGAATTTGAATTTAATCTCATCAATGAATTTTTTACAGAGCTTGAACGGCAGGGACCGGGTGGCTCTGAAGAAACCATTAGGGCATTGGGTTTTATCAATAACCTTTCAAACAAAACAAAAATTGCCGATTTAGGATGTGGCACAGGCTTTCAAACAATGGTTCTGGCAGAAAATACAGAAGCAACCATCACCGCTCTCGACCTTTATGCGGGCTCGATTGATAAACTTAACTGTGAAGCCGGAAAACGTGGTTTGCAGATCAGAGTAAAAGGCATTGTTGGTTCAATGGATAATTTGCCGTTTCAGAATGAAGAATTTGATATTATATGGTCTGAGGGGGCTATTGCCAATATAGGTTTTGAAAAAGGCTTAAATCACTGGAAGAACTTCCTCAAAAAAGATGGTTATATTGCCGTAACATATGAGTCATGGTTTACCGATGAGCGTCCCGCTGAAATTGAGAAGTGGTGGATGGACGCAGTTCCTGAAATTGACACAATAGGGCATAATATTTCCATCATGCAAAAAACAGGTTATATTCCTGTTGCCGCGTTTACGCTGCCTGAAAATTGTTGGATAGATAATTATTTTATTCCACAAAAAGCAAGGCAAGAGGAATTCTTGAAAAAATATGCGGGAAATAAAACCGTTGAGGATATGATTGCATTTATGAAGCGTGAGGCAGACTTATATTCAAAATACAAACAGTATTATGGATATGTATTTTATATTGGGAAAAAGATGTAAAATAAAGTCCCACTAAGGCGACGCTTTGTTGTAGGTTAGCTCTCTATTTTCGGTTTTATTTTTGGTTTTTCCTTGCTATTCTTTAGTTCAAACCCTACTTTGACAGATTATACTAATTAATATAGTATTTTCAT
>CAYXCV010000066.1:0-14387 GCA_964463365.1 uncultured Kineothrix sp. | reverse complement strand
TCAAGCTTTTGCTGATGGCAGCAGATGGGAAAATAGAAAAGATTGTTTCCAAAGAGTATCCTCTGTTTTTCCCAAACCCAGGTTGGTCGGAACAGAATCCGGAGGATTGGTGGAGTGCGGTAATAGAAGGGCTAAAGGAGCTTACAGCTGATTGTGACAAATCACAGATTGGCGGAATCAGTTTCGGCGGTCAGATGCACGGGCTTGTCATTCTGGATGATGAGGATAAGGTAATTCGTCCTGCTATTCTTTGGAATGATGGAAGAACCACAAAGGAAACTGATTATCTGAATCAGGTAATCGGCAAGGATAAACTTTCTAAGTATACTGCGAACATAGCATTTACCGGTTTTACAGCGCCTAAGATATTGTGGGTAAAAGAAAATGAACCGGAAAATTTTGCAAGAATCTGCAAGATCATGCTTCCGAAGGATTATATTGCTTATAAACTATCCGGTACGTTTTGCACCGATGTTTCCGATGCATCCGGTATGCTTTTGCTGGATGTTGAGCATAAATGTTGGTCAGAAGAAATGATGGAGATATGCAGTGTCAGAAAAGAGCAGTTGGCCGGTATTTATGAAAGTGCTGATGTGGTAGGAACATTAAAACCGGATGTGGCAAGTCAGTTATCCTTACCGGAAACAGTAAAGGTTATTGCCGGAGCAGGAGATAATGCAGCAGCGGCAGTTGGTACGGGAACCGTGGGAGACGGCATGTGCAACATTTCTCTTGGTACCTCAGGAACCATTTTTATTTCTAGCCGTACCTTTGGCGTGGATAAGAATAACGCGCTTCACGCTTTTGCTCATGCAGATGGACAGTATCATTTGATGGGATGCATGTTAAGTGCGGCTTCCTGCAATAAATGGTGGATGGATGATATTATCGGAACAGAAGAATATGCAAAAGAGCAGGCAGACATTACAAAACTTGGAGAGAATAACGTATATTTCCTTCCTTATTTGATGGGAGAGCGCTCACCTTTAAACGATCCTTATGCAAGAGGAACTTTCATTGGCCTTACTATGGATACCACAAGAGCGGATATGACTCAGGCAGTACTTGAAGGTGTTGCATTTGCTATCAGAGATTCGTTTGAAGTGGCACGTTCGTTGGGAATTAACATTGAACGGTCTAATATCTGCGGCGGCGGTGCCAAGAGCCCTCTATGGCGTCAGATGATAGCGAATGTGCTGAATATAAAGATTGATAGAATCGAAAGTGAGGAAGGACCCGGTTACGGCGGCGCAATACTTGCGGCAGTAGGCTGCGGAGAATATTCATCAGTGGAAGAAGCAGCTCAAAAGCTTGTGAAAATTATAGATACGATAGAGCCGGATGCACAGCTTGCGGCAAAATATGAAGAAAAGTATCGTAAGTTTTCTAAGATATATCCGGCGCTTAAGGAAATATTTCCACAGTTATAGGTTATAGTTGTTTGATTAAAACAAGCGTTAAATCTAATAAAAAACCGATCTTAATAAGCTATTTTTAAATTTTAACTTATTAGGGTCGGTTTTATGTTATGGTGCACAAAGCTGTAAAATATAGTTTAGCAACCACACTTGACGCGAGATTTTTAATCTAATTTTTATATGTGGTTATGCTCAAAGAATGTCACCACATTTTCCATCCGTGATGTCATGCTGGCAAACAACATATCCACTAAAGTCAGGGCAGCCATAGATTCTACTACCACTACAGCTCGAGGAACGATAACAGGATCGTGCCTGCCTTTAATGTTGATGCTGATATTTTCTTTCTGTCTGCTTACTGTCTGTTGAGTGGCAGCAATGGAAGGCGTAGGTTTCACCGCTGTCCGGAAGATAATATCGCTTCCGTCACTGATGCCACCTGTGATACCACCGGAATGATTGGTATATTTCTCTATCTTTCCATCCTCATTCACCCGATAGCTGTCATTATTCGTTAGTCCTGTTGCGGTAGAAACTAAGAATCCATCTCCGATTTCGAATCCCTTCATGGCACCGATGGAAAGGATGGCTTTTCCCAGATTGGCGTCTAGTTTTTCAAAGACAGGATCTCCCACTCCTGCTGGCATTCCCTGTATCACACATTCGATCATTCCGCCGGAGGAATTCATATCCTTCATACATTTTTCCAAATAGGCGGAAGCCCTTGCGGCAGCGTCCATATCGGGCATATAAAGAGGGTTTTGACAAATGGAATCCACATCAAAACGACTGCGATCTATAGCCACCGAACCGATAGAAAGCGTGTATGTAGTCAGTGTAATTCCCAGTTGCTTTAATATCTTACAAGCTATGGCACCGGCAGCCACACGACCGATGGTTTCCCGCCCGGAGGAACGTCCGCCGCCTCTGTAATCACGAAAACCATACTTAGTATCGAAGTTAAGATCCGCGTGTCCGGGACGGTAATACTCTGCTATTTCACTATAATCTGCGGAATGCTGATCCTGGTTACGAATCATAAGTGAGATTGGAGTTCCGGTAGTCGTGCCTTCAAATATGCCGGATAGAATTTCAACCGCATCCGACTCATTTCTTTTCGTCGTATATCTGGATTGTCCGGGCTTTCTGCGATTTAAATAAATCTGGATATCTTCTTCCGTAAGGGGAAGACCTGCCGGACATCCATCTATGATAACACCCAGACCTTTTCCATGAGATTCCCCCCAAGTCGTTATTTTAAACATATTTCCAAATGATGAACCAAACATATTTACGCTCCTTGCCTATTTGTTATATTAATTGATATAATGTAAACATATCTTGATAAAGCAAAATGAATACAAGCTTATTTCATATTATGCCAAAAAACGGAATGTTTCAACTAAAACCTTACAAACAGTTGATGAAATCATAGAAATAGTTACCCCTACGTTAGATGAAAGGAGATAGAAATGGTCGATGTAATTATAGTTTCTCATGGTAATTATGCCAAGGCACTTGTGGAAAGCAGTGAACTTATTATGGGAGAACAGGAACGTGTCCATGCAATTGGTTTTATGCTTGGAGAGAATGTGGATGAATTGAGGGCAAGGATAGAAAAGAAGATAGAGGATTTGAAAAAGAAGTATCCGGAGGACGGGCTCCTAATATTAACGGATATAAAGTCGGGCAGTCCTTTTAATGCAGTTACATTTCTTATGCAGAATCATAGATTTATACATATAACAGGTGTGAATCTCCCTATTTTTATTGAAATTATAGGTACCAGGGAATTCCAGACGGCAGAAGAATTAAGAGAGATGGTAATGTCTATAGGAAAAGATACCATTGTGGATGTGAATAAACTAATGGAGGCACAAATGTTATAGGTTATGGAAAGGCATGGGTAATTGAAATGAAGAATATTGTTTTATGCAGAATTGATGATAGATTAATACACGGCCAGGTGGTCACATCATGGGTGAAGCAGACCGGGGGAAATAAAATCATTATTGTTGATGACGTGCTATCAAAAGATGTTTTTATGCAGAAAGTATTAAAAGCAGCGGCACCGCCGGAGGTCAAAGTTGAGGTTTTAAACATTGTTGATGCAACAGATGTTTTAAAAGAAGAGCCGGTATACGGGGAGAAAATTATTATACTGGTAAAAGTTCCGCAAACTCTTGAAACATTAATAGAAAGTGGTGTGGAACTACCCAAAATTATTCTGGGTGGTATGGGAGCGAAGGAAGGCAGAAAGAAGTTCAACAGAAATGTTTCTGCCGGCATTGAAGAAGTAGATTCCATGAAGAGAATCATAGAAGGGGGTACACAGATATACTATCAGCTTGTTCCAACAGAGGCAGCTGTAAATGTAAACAAATTATTAGAAGAATAGGAGAAGCGTCATAATCAGAACAAAACGATAAAGGAGAGGGCAGACTATGAGTGTATTTCAAGCATGTATATTGGGCGTTTTGTATTATTTGGGGAATAGTTCTATTGTAGCAGGTCCGGTTGGTTATTATACCATTTACAGACCGCTGATTGGCGGATTTTTAACAGGTTTGGTCTTGGGGGACCCAATCACCGGAGTTCTGGTAGGTGCAACTATCAATCTTATGTATATCGGATTTATTTCTGCCGGCGGTGCATTACCCGCTGATATGTGTCTGGCAGGTATTCTGGGAGCAGCGCTTGCTATTACCGGAGGTCTTGATACGGAAGCAGCTCTTGCACTTGCGGTTCCGATTGGATTAATCGGTACATTGCTTTGGTTTGGAAGACTGACTCTGGATTCCATATTTGCACATTTGGCAGATAAATTTGTGGAAAACGGGCAGCCCGGAAAGGTTTGGATAGCCAGTTTACTGCTGCCTCAGTTGATGCTTTTTTGTATGACAGCAATTCCCTGCTTCTTAGCGGCATACTTCGGTGCCGGTTATATAGAAGGAGCAATCAATGCCCTTGGAGGAACCGTGCTCGGAATACTAATCATCATCGGAGGTATGTTGCCTGCACTAGGTATCGGATTGACGCTGCTATACATATTTAAGGGAGAAGCCAGAGTGTTTTTCTTTGTGGGATTTTTGTTATCCGTATATTTTGGTTTGAGCATTATTGCTGTTGGATTCTTTGCATTTTGCACTGCAGTAATTTATACACAGCTTAGAAATGTAAAAGGAGGAGAAGCAAATGTCTGATAAAGATAAAAAAACATTATTAACAAATCATGATGTAAAGCGTTCCTGGCTTATATGGCTGTTTAATAATCAGTCAAATTATAACTATGAAAGATTGATGGGTACCGGATTTATGCATTCCATGGTTCCTATTGCTAAGAAATTATATAAAGAAGATATTGATAAACAGCGTGAAATGCTTAAAAGACATTCGGGGTTTTTTAATTGTGAGCCATGCTTAGGTTCAGCAATTACAGGGCTTACGGTAGCAATGGAGGAGCAAAAGGCAGCCGGCAATGATATTGATGGAGAAGCCATTACATCCATTAAGACAGGACTGATGGGACCGATTTCAGGGATTGGTGACAGTGTCATTCAGGGAGTTCTTGTTCCGCTGCTTTTGGCATTTGCCATCGATATGTCAAGCAATGGCAATATCATAGCCCCCATCCTATATTCCCTGACTATGATTGCGGTTGTATTTGGTATTTCCTATACCTTATTTATGACAGGATATAAAAAGGGCAGTGATGCAATTTTAAGTATTTTGGAAAATGGTATTGTCAACAAGATTATTGCCGGAGCGAATATTATGGGATGTATGGTTTTAGGCGCACTGGTAGCCAACTATGTATCCATGAACTGCGGCATTCAGATACAAAAGACAGCGGACAGTGTATTCAGTGTTCAGGAGCAGTTATTTGATACGATTTTACCTAAGTTTCTTCCGCTTCTGTTAACACTTGGCAGCTATAAGCTTTTGAAAAAGGGACTATCATCCGTTAAGGTTCTGCTAATCATCGTACTCATCGGGGCTGTTGGCGGGATCACTGGAATATTGGGCTAATTTAATTCGGATATGGAGGCATAGTAATGGACAACAAAATGAAAGTAGTTGCAATCGTTGATGAGAGAAAAGTGGAAATAAAGGAGGTGAAAAAACCGTCACCAAAGACCAATCAAATTCTGATGCGCGTAAAGGCATGTGCGATATGTACTTGGGAGCAGAGAACCTATACGTGTGAATCACATATGCCTTTACCTTTTGTAGGAGGGCATGAGATAGTAGGAGAAGTAGCGGCATTAGGAGAGGGTGTAACAGATAAAGAGTTTCCTATAGGCTCCAAAATTGTTGCAAGATTAATAAATGTATGCGGTAAATGCTATTTTTGCAGAAAGGGAGAAGAGAATCTGTGTGTGGAAATTAACAATCTGGAGAGTTCGCAGATGGAGATTAAGGGCACAGGCGGCATGGGAGAATATCTGGTTATTAATTGCTCACAGGCTTATCCGATTCCGGAAGATTTACCGGATTCTAAGGCAGTTTTTGCAGAACCCTTAGCATGCGTACTTAACAGTATAGAGAAGGGCAGAATTGATCTGGGAGATGATGTGGTAGTAGTCGGTGCCGGCATTATGGGGATGTTACATATCATCGGTGCGAAACTAAGCGGTGCCAGAGTGATTCTCAGTGAGCCAAATGCAGAAAGAAGAAAAATAGCAGAGGAGTTGGGATGTGATATTACCATTAATCCCACGGAGGTCAATCCTGTGGAGTATATCAAATCCTTAACAGACGGCAGAGGAGCAGAAGTGGTATTTAATACAACTTCTATTTCAGCGGTGGCAAAACAGGCTGTGGAAATGACAGCACCAATGGGAAGATGTATCATGTATAGTTCTCAGCACCCTGATCAACCATTTGAAATCAGTGCCAACTGGCTTCATAATACGGAAGCGATTGTAAGCGGAGCCGTCAGCCCAAGTGTGCGCTCATTCCACAGAGCGGTAAATGTGCTATCCAAGAAAATAATTAATCCGGAAAGATTAGTTTCCGGTATTTATAACTTTGAAAATGCACAGGAAGCTTTTGAGGCAGCAGTAAGGCAGGATACATTCCGAATAGTTGTTACATTCTAAATTGCTGTCAGCAATTGATAACAGTGCGGAAGCGGATAAGGGGAAGGGAGAAACAGTTATGTTAGTGTCAATGCCAGAAATATTATATAAAGCAAAGGAAGGCAGATATGGTGTGCCTGCAGTGGCAGCAGTCAATGAATTATCGGCAAGGGCTTGTGTTGTGGCAGCAGAGGAGACGAATTCACCGCTGATTATGCTATGCGGTTATGGGCACAATCCGGATATGAACTATTTTGGAAGAATATTAAATGATATGGCAGCAAAGACCTATGTGCCTGTGGCACTTATCCTGGATCATAGCGCGACCTATGAAGAGGCGATAAAGGGTATCCGGGCAGGATTCAATACCATTATGGTAGACAGATCAAAACTCCCTTTTAAGGAAAATGTGAAACAAACAAAAGAGCTGGTTAAAATAGCCCATGCGGCAGGTATTGGAGTAGAGGCGGAACTTGGGCATGTAGGTGTGGGTGAGAACTATATTATAGATGGGATTTCGGCGCTAACGGTTGTGGAGGAAGCGGTAAGATATGTGGAAGAGACTGGTGTGGACTGTCTGGCAGTGGCTATCGGTACAGCTCATGGAGTATACAAAGGCGAGCCACATCTGCGATATGACCTGTTAGAGGAGCTGGCAGCTAAGGTACCAGTACCTCTTGTTCTGCACGGTGGTTCCGGTACCGGGGACGATAATCTGGCACTGGCATGTAAAAAGGGCATCAGCAAAGTAAATATAGCAAATGATTTATTCAAAGGAGCTTATGACAGAGTGCAGCAGGCAGGGATGGAAGGAAATAATATTTACGCCCTGTTCCCAATGTTAGAAGCGGGTTATAAGGATACGGCAAAGCATTATATGGAAACCTTTGGATGTGCTGGCAAAGCATGGACAGGAAAGTAATATGTTTCTACACTTGACTATTGAAAAAAGACTATTTCTTCGATATATATTATATGAGTAATAATAAATCCAAGCTTAGGGAGGAAAATACTATGGATATTGGAAGAGTCGGGAATGATTACAGTAAATATTATTCAAATGAAAATATTGGTAGTAGCAAAAATGTTACTACTCCAAAAAAAGAGGCGGAAGATGTAGGAAATAATAAAAATATGTTATCTGCATTACAGAAAAAATATCCCAATTTATCATTGACGTCAGGTACCGGTATTAATTGGAAAGATAATAATAAAACGAATAATGTTATTATTCATCCAAGTATACTGGCAGAAATGGAAAATGATGAAAAAGCTGCAAAAGAATATACTCAGCGCCTTTCTGATATAGGAGCAGCCTTTAAGATTAGTGATGCGGTGGCTGCTGCAGGAGGAGGAAAGGTTACATATAGATGTCAATATATTGATGAAAATGGAAAAATATGGGGCGGAGCTATTGTTGAGTTTAAAGATACATTGAATGAAAAACTACGAAAAGAAGCCGAAGAAAATATGCAGAAAAGAATTGATAAGAGCAGGGAAACGGCAGGAGAAAAAATGAAAGCTTTAGAAGAAAGAATAGCAGAGGCTTTGAAGGATGGCGGCGGACGAGTGGAGTTTAATAACGAGGAAATGCTAACAATGATAAAGGAAGCAAAGCGCATAGGTCTTGATACAAAGATTGATATAAAAGTATGAGGAAGACCTTAGAAATAATAAGATATCGGAGATATTCTGTAGTTTTATGCTATGGAATATCTCCGATTTATTGTTTCAAAGGCATAGTTAATATACTCTAATAAAGTTTAAAATAATTGTTGCTATAATTTGTTTGTTATGTTACAATATCCCTCGTCTACATACAAATGTCCGTGAGACAAACACAGTGAGATGCAAATGTGTTTATTTTGACGGACGAAAAGCGGAAGCAAAGGAACAAAGGTGTTTGAATGGATGCAGCGAATGGATATTTTGTTGTAAAAAAGAAAGCAATACCGGAAGTGCTTCTTAAGGTTGTGGAAGCAAAACGTCTTTTAGATACCGGCAGGGTGCAAAGTGTGCATGAAGCAACAGAGAAAGTAGGTATCAGCAGAAGTTCTTTCTATAAATATAAAGATGATATTTTTGAATTTCATGATAATGCACAGGGGACAACGATCACATTAACATTTCAGATGAATGATGAACCGGGAATCTTATCAGATGTGCTTAAGATAATAGCGGATTATAAAGCAAATATACTTACGATACATCAAAGTATTCCCATTAATGGGCTGGCGTCGTTAAGTATCAGCGTTCAGGTGCTTCCTACAACAGCGGATGTATCGGAAATGCTTCAAACAATGGAAAAACATCACGGTGTACATTATGTCAAGATATTGGCAAAAGAATAAAAGTCTGTAACAAAAGACAGAGTGGAGGATAAGATATGATTAATGTAGCAGTATTAGGTTATGGTACGGTTGGAAGCGGCGTAGTAGAAGTGATTGAGCAGAATAAAGGTGAGATTAATAAGAAATCAGGGGAAGAGCTGAATATCAAATATATTCTTGATTTAAGAGATTTTCCCGGTGATTCTTACGAAAATAAAGTAGTACATGATGTAGATATTATATTAAATGACCCGGAAATAGATGTAGTTTGTGAAACAATGGGCGGCATTGAACCGGCATACTCCTTTTCCAAAAGAGCACTTCAAAACGGTAAAAGTGTATGTACCTCTAATAAAGAGCTGGTAGCAAATCACGGACCGGAGCTGATTCATCTGGCAAAGGAGAATCAGTGCAATTACCTATTTGAAGCAAGCGTGGGCGGTGGTATTCCGATTATCCGTCCCATAAACTATTCGCTGACAGCAGAGAAGATTGATGCCATCACAGGAATTCTGAACGGAACAACCAACTATATTCTCTCAAAGATGGCGGCAGAGGGTGTTGACTTTGAAGATGTTTTAAAAGAGGCACAGGAAAAAGGTTATGCGGAACGTAATCCGGAGGCTGATGTGGAAGGCCATGATGCATGCCGTAAAATAGCAATTCTATCCTCTTTAATGACAGGAAAAAATGTAAAGTATGAGGATATATATACAGAAGGAATTACAAAGATCACGGCTGCGGACTTCATCTATGCAAAAGCTATGGGACGTTCTATCAAGTTACTGGCTCTCAGCAGAGAGAAAAACGGTGAATTCTATGCAATGGTAGCGCCCTTTATGATACCTGTAAGCCATCCCCTATACATGGTAAATGGCGTGTTTAATGCAGTATTCGTACACGGCAATATGCTTGGTGATTCTATGTATTACGGACGCGGAGCAGGAAAGTTACCTACAGCAAGTGCCGTTGTATCTGACGTGGTGGATTGTGCAAGGCATATTGGTAAAACAATTATGTGCTTCTGGGAAGATGAAGATGTAACACTGACCAGTGTTGATGAGATTAAGCATAAATTTTTTGTACGCACCAAAGCAGATTGTGAAAAGAAAGCCATAGAATTATTTGAATCCATGGCAGTTGTAGAAGCAGATGTGGAGAATGAGTTTGCATTTGTTACAGATAAAATGACAGAAAAAGAATTTAAAGATAAAGCAGAGAAGTTAGGCTGCATACTTAACAGAATCCGCATCGAAGGTTAACCGATGGGAAAGAGGACAGACATGAAATATATAATTCTATTGGGCGATGGAATGGCAGATGAGAGAATAGAAACTCTGGAGGATAAGACTCCCCTTGCCTATGCAAATACGCCGACAATGGATAGACTCAGTAAGAAGTCAGAAATAGGCATGGTGCAAACCATACCGGAAGGAATGAATCCCGGTTCGGATACTGCTAATCTATCAGTGCTTGGCTATGATCCAAAGGTATATTATTCCGGACGTTCTCCGCTGGAAGCATTGAGTATAGGCGTACCCATGAAGGAGACGGATGTTGCACTCAGATGCAATATTGTGACCATATCCGAGGAGGATGTGCCTTTTGAAGAAAAGACCATCATTGACCATAGTTCCGGTGAAATCAGCACAGAAGATTGTGCGGTTCTATTAGAGGCAGTAAGGAAGGAATTAGAGACTCAGGATTATAAATTCTATGTGGGAACAAGCTATAGACATTGCCTGATTTGGAAGGAAGGAAAGGTCGTAGATCTGACCCCGCCTCATGATGTACTGACACAGGTGATAGGACAATATCTTCCGATAGATACAGTACTTCGTGAGATGATGAGAAGAAGTTATGACATCCTTGTCAACCATCCGATTAATAAGGAAAGAAAGAAACAGGGTTTGAATCCGGCCAACTGCTGCTGGTTTTGGGGAGCCGGTACAAGACCCGGACTTACCTCTTTTCAAGAAAAAACAGGCAAAAGGGGAATGATGATATCCGCTGTTGATTTACTAAAAGGGATTGCCGTGGGAGCGGGAATGGGCGTCAGCCATGTGGAAGGTGCCAACGGCGGTCTGCATACCAATTATGAAGGTAAGACAAAAGCAGCATTAAAAGCATTGTTAGAGGATGACTATGATTTTGCATATATTCACGTAGAAGCGCCTGACGAAATGGGACATCAGGGGAGCGCCGAGCGTAAGGTGCAGGCCATTGAATATTTGGATGAGCGTGTGCTGAAGCCATTGACGGAAGCATTGGACGAAGCTGGGGCAGATTACCGCCTGCTGGTATTGCCGGATCATCCCACACCTGTTAGGATCAGGACACATACGGCAGATAGTGTGCCATACATGCTTTATGACAGCACCGCATTACGTGCCAAGGAATGGGATTATAATGAAGAGGAAGCATGTAAAAGCGGGTATCGGATTGCAGAGGGGTATCAATTAATAGATTATTTATTTAAGAAATAAGAATAGAATATAAGAGTTACAGAGGAGATTGTTATGAAAAAAGTTGTTAAGTTCGGCGGAAGTTCTCTTGCCAGCGCAGAGCAGTTTATGAAGGTAGGAGAAATTATTCGTGCAGATGAGGAAAGAAGATACGTGGTACCGTCTGCACCCGGTAAACGCCATTCTAAGGATACTAAAGTAACAGATATGCTTTATGCATGCTATGGGGCAGCAGAAGCAGGAGAAGATTTTAAGGCACAGCTAAAAGCAATTAAAGGCCGGTATGAAGAAATTATAAAAGGTTTAAAATTAGAGCTATCCTTGGATGAAGAATTTAAAATAATTGATAAAAACTTTAAAGAAAAAGCCGGAGACAACTATGCAGCTTCCAGAGGAGAATACCTAAACGGTATTATTTTAGCGGCATATCTGGGATTTGAATTTATAGATGCGGCAACCATTATTTGTTTTGACGATAACGGAGAGTTTGACGCAGATAAGACAAAGAAAGTAGTGTCAGAGCGCTTAAACAAAACTGAAAAAGCAGTTATTCCGGGCTTCTACGGTTCATATGCCGATGGGCGTGTTAAGACTTTTTCAAGAGGAGGGTCTGATATTACAGGCTCTATTATAGCAGGAGCAATTAAAGCTGACGTATATGAGAATTGGACCGACGTTTCCGGATTTCTGGTAGCAGATCCAAGAATTATAAAAAGCACACCTGTCATTGAGACAATCACTTATAAAGAACTGAGAGAGCTCGCCTATATGGGAGCCACCGTGTTGCATGAGGAAGCTATCTTTCCGGTAAGAAGAGAAGGAATTCCTATTAATATTCGTAACACCAATGCACCTGAGGATAATGGCACATGGATTGTAGAAAGTACTTGTCAGAAATCCAAATATGTTATAACAGGTATTGCGGGAAAAAGAGGATTCTGTGCAGTAAATATCGATAAGGATATGATGAATTCCGAAATCGGATTTGGTAGAAAAGTGTTACAGGCATTTGAAGACAATGGAATTTCTTTTGAACATGTTCCATCGGGAATTGATACAATGACGGTATTCGTACATCAGGATGAGTTTGTGGATAAAGAACAAAAAGTAGTATCCGCTATCCACCGTCTGGCAGATCCCGATATGATAGAAATCGAGTCAGACTTAGCAGTTATCGCTGTTGTAGGGCGCGGAATGAAATCTACCAGAGGAACAGCAGGAAGAATATTCTCAGCACTTGCCCATGCCAATGTCAATGTTAAAATGATTGATCAGGGTTCCAGTGAATTAAATATCATTATCGGTGTTTCTGATGATGATTTCGAAAGTGCAATCCGCGCTATTTATAACATCTTTGTGGAAGTTCAGCTTTAAAAATAGCAGTGAGATTTATTCCGTAAGATATTGTAGAAAGAGATGTGATACATCCTTTCTGACTGAAGAATAAACAAAGCCAAAAATGGGGGTATTATCCTGAACAGGGTAACATCCCCATTCCTTTAATTTTGCAGAATCTTCAAGGTATATTCCCACCGGAATCGGGTCCTTCATAGTTGAGGGGTCAGTATGATCTATGGAAGTATCAACAATCTGGGGCATACCACCTTCATCATAAATCATATCATCTTCGTCTTCTAAGGCCCCATCTATATAATAAAAATAAGGTTCGTATTTTGCAAACTCATCTTTACTTAACTCTTCCCGTAAATCTACAAACATCATCCCCTTTGAAAAATTACTGAAAGGTTCGAAGTCACTAATCACCACATCAATAGCCTCGGTTTGAGCCATGGCGATTAACCTTTGTGAAATAGCAAGATCCATTTCTGACATCGTTTCGTATGATAAAGTGGAACCGGTATCGATGTAGCAGTCATATATATCTAAGTCAATATTGGAATATGCAGCGAATTCATTTTCCAGTGCTTCCTGATTGTCACTGGCATAAGAGTTTAACAATGTGGCAGAAAACCCATAATCCTTCGCAGTTATTGCATCATGGATAAAGACACCGGCAACAACGATTACCAACAAAGTAATGAAAGTGTGTATTTTATAATAATCCCAGAAATACCCCAATTTCTCTTTCCATGTCTTCCCTTTTAATTTGCTTTTCTGCTCATTTACCTCATCGCGCATTGCCATAGCTGCTTCCTCGTTTCGTTTTATATGGTTTTAAATATCGTAATAAACATTATGATAAATATCATATAAAGATTATGATAAATATCATATTAAAGATTATGATATATGTTTAAAAAAGGCATGTCAATGTGAGTTCCAAAAGAATATATGAAAATTGAGTGAACTATTTATTAAAGCTTACGAAACTTAAAAGGAAGCAGGAATATTTGTTGAAACTTTATAAAATATGTACTATGATATTATGTAATAATAAAAGGATGGTATGAATAATATGATGAGTGATACTTATGTAGAATGTCTCGTTAAGAAGAAAAACAACACTGCATTTATGCTGCTAAGGATTTTGTCAGTAATGCTTTCTGTTGTTTTTATTTTTGTTGGATTGGTTTTTATGATTGTAATTGCACTAATAATCGGTGTGCTGATTGGCGTTGCTGCATATTTTATATATATGAATTCCGACTTGGAGTATGAATATCTCTACTTAGACAGGGAAATTACCGTAGATAAAGTAATGGCGAGAACAAAAAGGAAAAGAGTTGCCAAATATGACATTGAACGTTTGGAAATATTGGCACCGTTACGTTCCCATCGTTTGGATTCCTATAAAAACAGAACAGTAAAAGCTCATGATTTCAGTTCAGGTGAGGAAAAGCAGCCTGATACCAGATATGTGATGTACTATGATGGTAATGAGAAATTGATTTTAGAGCCTAGTATGGAAATGGTAAAAGCCATCAGAAACGTTGCGCCGAGAAAAGTATTTACTGATTGACATTCGCATGTAAGTTTGGTAAGATTTTTCAATCTTACAACACAATTAAATGAACGAATAAACAGGAGGAGAAAAAATGGGTCAGATAATTGGCGATGGAATTACATTTGATGATGTTTTACTTGTACCAAGTTATTCACAGGTGATTCCCAATCAAATTGACTTAACAACAT
>CAYXCV010000065.1:0-14512 GCA_964463365.1 uncultured Kineothrix sp. | reverse complement strand
CCCTAATCTTCCTAAAAAGTTATGAACTCTCACTGCCATGGTTTATAATCTCCTTTATTATCTAATATAAAATACTGATATATCATATCATTTCATTAAAATCCGGTCAAGAAAACTATATCGGATTCGCCTTATGGCACAAATACACTGCCATACATGGAAAACATATTTTCACCCTCCATATAATAAGGGATAAATCTTACAAATAAGCTATATACAAATGCAAGCACAACATACAGCATAATGAAAATACATAAAATCTTGCCAAGAATTTCTCCTATGGTCAAGTCTTTTCCTTTTCTCATTGGAGTCGAAATCACTCCAAGCAGTATACATATCTTCTGTATTCCTATTGTCACCAAGTACATAAACGGTATTAATACCGGAAGGATGTACCTGCCTTGGGGCTGGAATTCCCATGTGTAGGAATAGTAAATACTAAGTACAATGGTTATCACGCAAAAGAGTGCCATACCGGCATAAAAGACAATTTTACTTTTTCTGCTAATCTCCCTATCATCTTTCCATATGCCTTTTAATTCTATCTGTTTTATCAATCCGGTCGGAAGAAGTGCTGCGATGCAGGTTACAATCCATAAGCGCTTGTAATAGATATAAATGAGCCCATGAGTAGGTATAATCATCGGTCCGAACATAGCAATAAAACTATCTCGTAGTAGAGTGATATACCCGGTTTCAAACAGCATCTCTTTTAAAGGTACTCCTGCTTTCTGGTAAGTAAAACGAGTCAGAGGGTTATAATCCGCAGTGGCGGTTTGGATGGCACACTCTCTCCGGGCATTCATTCCAATGATATCGCCATTATAAAGGATGCCGTTACGTATAAACCACCATCCGATACCAATCAAAACAATAACCGATATGAAACTGCCTTTTCTAAGAAGTTCCTTCCATTCCACTGTTATTTTTTTATTATAATGTATAAAGTTTATAGCAAATATCAGTATGGCAGCTACAATAATTCCATAAGCATTATAGTAAGACATAGCGCATAGAATTATTCCCACCGCCAGTAGCACGCAATCCTGCCTGCTGTAATTGGTCCGTTGTGCCCTTAAAAGAACAAAAAAGATCATTGCTACGGATAACATTGCCATAGAATCCGTATTCACATAAGAGTGTATAAAAATATTCTGGGGCAAAAATATTACCAGCAGCGTAAATACCCATTGGAGGTATGGATTCTTCCATGCCTCTTTGGCAATCTGACGTACATAATAAGCCATAAGTACACCAAATATTACATTGACCATACGGGCTGCCAAAAGAAGAAGATATCCATCTTGCGTAAATATGGTAAGAAAACGCAGCAAATATCCCTGAACAATATAGGTTAATATGGGTTGAAAAGCATAAGAAGCGCCGTACCCTGCCAGTATAATCTGCGGATCTGCTCCATGGGGCAGACGTCCGTATCTGCATATATAATTTACTATCTTAAAACGATTGATTTCATCCGGTGGATCTCCATAGGTCTGAATCATGGCAAAGCAGGTAATCGCTGCAAATACTATGATATAGAAAACTATTTCAATCATCTGTTCCCTTTTTTTATTTTTTATTTCATAATTCATCTTCATACCCACTATTTTCTTCCTTTAACGCTCATATAAATAAATTTGATAAGGTGAATCCTGTGAGGAATAAGAACCTACAAGGCGAAGCCCTGTTTCGTCTGCATTATCAAGCTCAATACGTGAAAAAACATATCGACCGCCCAAATCCTCAAAAGCCTTCCCGTCCATATAGATACTGTTGCTTGTTACATAGACGTTCTTGGTTGCGGTAACGGCTGTAATATCCGTTCCTGAATAGATATAGGCTCTGGCTCCCCAATCATCATAGTAATTGCGGCTGGCCTCTATCCGTTCCAGTGCCGGAGCTATTATCTTACGAAAATCTTCTTTATATTGCTGGGTATAGAATCCAAGATAACCATCCAGAGTTGCAATACCGTTATATTCCAAAACTGCGGGATGAATTCCATAAGCTACGGACCATTCTCCCGTATATCCAATATCCTCTTTAATCTCCTGAAACAAATCCACGGAATAGAATTCCTTGTAATTCATTTCATCATAGACTCTTCCCTTAATCAATTCCAAAGCCTTATTATGACATGTGGTATACCAGTCGTTATACTTGCTTGGAGTCAGAAGAATCACAGCAATGGCAGCCAGTGCCAGTACATTAGCAATCCCTATTAGCATTTTTTTCTGAGTTTTATACATTCTTTGCAATATAATAAAAAAAGAAGCATACCACAAGAAGGGACTGAAAAATATTGTCCGGTTAAACTGAAAACCTTTCAGCGGCGGAATTAGTGTCTCAATGAGACCTCTGAAAGCACCCCAAAAATAAATTCCATATATCGCACTGTTAAAAACAAGCAGCAGCATAAGAAGATTATATACATCATGAAAGATTTCTTTTGGTTTTCGATTCTTTATGTATATGCCGTTTAAGAAGATAAAATATAACATGCATATAGGCATAACCAGTTTGATATGTACGCTTTCTGCATGAAACATACCATGTTTCCAAACATCTATCATCTGAGCCAGAATTTCTTTTCCCGATAAACTTGCTTCTACCATGGTGGAACGGATGGTTTCAGTCTCTTGAAAAAGCATCAAACCGAACAATCGATACTCCCATGCCACATATCCTGCTGCCAGTATAATCAACGCAAGAAATAAGGATTTTGTCACCTTTTTATCTCGGATACTAAGCCAAATACAGGCTGCTGCCAGATAAGCCAATATAAAAAATCCAAAATAAGAAAAATAAGATACCAACGGATAGAAAAACAAAGCCAGATACCACCATACTGTAGGTTTTAAATATATTTTCCTAAGCAGATAGATGATAAGAGGAATTGTGGCAAAAGGAATGCCGTAGGTTGGGAACATATTTAATATCCCATAAGCAAACCCACACAGAAGAATAAGGGGCTGATAAACCTTATACTTTTCACCAAGCCAATCCTTAGCCAACAGCCAAACAGATAACATGGCTATTATTATCTTCAAAAAATATCCAATGATGTATGCTGTAAAAGCAGGAAATATCATATACAACATGGTATACAGCGAGAATTCCGATGGCAGATTATCTCTGCTGATTCCACCCAAAAAAGGAACATCCACATGGTGAGCAAAAAAGCTGCCTGTATTTTTCATCATTTGAAACTGCGCTACAAACAAGTCTAAATTATCATGAACCGCAAGATAGCTTGTTTCTCCAAAATATATGTAAAGGGCTATTGTACATATAAAAAAAAGCCCAATTAAAATAACATACCAGTATGTTAAAACTTTTTTTATCATAATAAAACCATGCCTCCCCTTCAACTTGCAATATTTGCGCCGTAGGCTCTGTCATGATTTATTTTTCTTCATGAACAGGTCATAGCAAAGCACTGATAATGCTGAATAAAATAGCCCCATATTATAAATCATATATCTGGGCTGGGTAAATATCATTACCCCAACTACCAGTGAATTAATGATAACACCTCCCAGAACAATCTCTGCAAAGGTCAATGTTTTATCTGTTTTTGTAAAGCTTTTATGCTTTCTTACCACGCATATATATAAGAGTAGATAAACCGCATATATCAAGACCGCATAAATATTTAAATAGGAGTTCACTCTTGCAACGGAATTCACAAACCCTTTCCACGTATTTGACCCAATTACCCGAATCAAATCGCCTTTTTCCTGCCTCAAAAGTGTTTTGCTCATTACATCACAATATGCATCGTATTGTAGGGCTGCCTCCACCTCGGAATACTCATAATTCTCAGCAATATAACCTTGAACCACAGGATTAATAATCCCATACCCAATGGCATCGTAGCTGTCTGCATAATGAGTGGATAAGTCCACCCATCCCTTAGGAGCATAGGAAACATTAAGTTTCTGTTCCATGGCTTTTAATAGAATCTGTTCATATAATTCCCTGGCTGTTTCATCCTGAAACAACGCGGCATCCCCCTCTTCAGAGGTATAAATCAGCGTACATAGCAATCCCATGGAGTTGCCGGAATGCTCTATCCATGCGCCTCTTACACTGTAATTATACAAGCGGTCAGTGAATTTGCCTGCAAAAAACACACTGACTATCAGTACAAGTAACAGCAACAGCTTTTTAAGCTTTCTTTCTTTCAACAGATAATAGAGGATAAATACGGCTGCCATCAGGCAAAGCGTCATCAACATCTGCTTACGTAAATTCACCAAGAGCAAGGCAAAGCACAAGGCTCCTACAAGATTTAACTTTTTCTCTTCCATTATATATTTATACAGCTGTACCATAAATAATACATATAAGGATAATCCAAGCCCTTCTGTCATAATACTGTCAATGTAGGAGGAGCCTCTGATTGCCACAAAACGGCACAGTATCGTTACCGCAAACTGAAAACAAACAGAGAGTACCGATAATAGCCTGCTGTTATGGAAATAAGACTTGATGGTAACTGCCAGCTTCCACGTGGCATAGGCAGCTATGATACTTTGCACCAGCACCACCGGCAGCAAGTACCCACTCTCACCAAATAGTTTTCTAAATATCCAAAGGAAGGTTGGATAAAGGGGTTCTCTGCTTATACTCATTGTGGCATAGCTTGGAGAATCCACGCACCATACAGGCCCGTCATAAAAGGGAAAAAAGAGATAGAAGCCCACACATACTATGAGCAGGCCTATATCCCATTTTTCCAAGGTACGATATAATTTTTCTCTAATCAATTTTGTCATTTTTTATACTTCCCTGAATCATATTCAAGCGGAATTCAAAATCCCTTCTATTTTGCATTGCCATATTGGATAGTATCATCCCCGAAAAGAAAGACTGAATGGCTGCTAGCATCACAAAGCCACATACAAACAATGTGGGGAATTTATCTACCATTCCGGTTCTTATAAAGTCAATGAGTATCGGTATAAAAAATGCGATGGCAACAAGTGCCAGCAAAAAAGCCAAGAGGGAGAAAAAGCCTAAAGGCTTATAATCCTTATACAATCTTCCGATTGTACCAAGCACCTTGATTCCGTCCGTATAAGTGTTCAGCTTTGATTCACTTCCCTCCGGACGATCTCTGTAATCAACGATTACATTTTCAATCTGCATATTATTGGACACTGCATGTATGGTCATCTCTGTCTCTATCTCAAAGCCTTTGGATAATACCGGAAAGGTTTTCACAAATCCATAGCTGAAAGCTCTATATCCTGTCATAATATCTTTAACCTCACAGCCAAATAATCGGTTTATGGAACCTCTTACCAGACTGTTTCCCATATTGTGAAAGGGTCTCTTATTTTCAGTAAAGTATGTGGAGGAAAGTCTGTCTCCCACTACCATATCAGCGTTATGGTTTAGAACCTTTTCTACCATCTCAGGTGCATATTCCATCGGATATGTATCATCACCATCCACCATCACATAGCATTCTGCTTCTATCTCACGAAACATCCTGCGGATAACGTTGCCCTTCCCCTGCATATATTCATAACGCACCACTGCTCCTGCCTCTTTGGCAAGCTCCACGGTACGATCTGTAGAATTATTATCATATACATAAACAGTGGCTTCCGGCAATGCTTTCTTTGCATCAGAGACTACCTTTACTACTGTTTTCTCCTCATTATAGCATGGTACCAAAACCGCAATCTTATCCATATTAATCTCCATTCTGGCAAAGTCTGGTGACTTTGATCTTATTGTCATATTCTATATTTTAACAGAATATATTATGTCCGTCTATGGCAACAAATATTAAAACCCTTGATAGATGAATTCTGCCGCACTGTAACCAGGCCCATAATAGCCAAGCAGAATTGTATAGAATAATAAAGCGTACCAAATCACCCACCTGATTGGCAGTTTCTTCTTTTCTATCACTTCTCTCACGCTGCCCTTCTGCTGCATTATCGAGATGATAAGCAGGATGAGAAGAGAAACCACCGCAATGGTAAATTCTATGAAGTCCAACCCCAATGTGAAAATAGAACCGTCAAACAGCCTGCCGATATTCCATACGGACACTGCTCCTCTTAACAGACCTAAGGCTTCTGTCAGGCTGCTTGCCCGAAAGAATACAAAACCAATGTTTACAAGGAAGAAGGTACGTAATATACGAAACAGTTCCATCCCCTTACTTCCGGGATTGATACGGAGTCTTTCCATCAGCTTGTTCCCAAAGGGTGTGAGGAGCTCTCCCGATACAATATAGAACCAGTGAAGCAGCCCGGAGCCAATTACATATTTCCAATCTCCGCCATGCCAGATACCTACTGCAAACCAAAGGATAAACATGGCCATAAAGGTAGTCATCTGCTTACCTCTTTTCTTGCCGAACCGTTCCCGCATCCTCTTACCAAGCTTCGTGAAGCCATTGGTTCGAAGAAGCGGATAAAATACATATTCCTTCATCCATACTCCAAGGGTAATATGCCACCTTCTCCAATATTCAGAAATATTTTTTGAGAGAAAAGGAGTTTCAAAATTTTCAGGAAGTTTAAGGCCAAAAGTCTGGGACATACCAAGTACAATATCCATACAACCGGAAAAATTAGTATACAGCTGAAACGCATAACAAATGGTAGCTAGCCATATATACACTCCCTGATACTGCAGCGGATTGCCATAAACCGTATTTACAATCAGGTTCATCCGCTCAGAAATCACCAGAGTCTTAAAGAATCCCCATACCATTCGCTGTAAGCCGAAGGTTACCTGCCGGTAATTAAATTTATGAGGAGTAAAGAACTGCTCTCCATCCACCCTATATCGCAATATCGGTCCTGATAAAATGGCTGGAAAGTACATGCCATACAATGCCAGTTTGAAAAAATTCTTCTGCGCCCCCTCATGAGCTCCCTCATCACCATTGGTGGAACCAATGCCATTATATACATCAATAACAAAGCCCAATATCGAAAAGGTATAAAAAGAAATACCCAGAGGTATCATAAACTTAAATCCACTTAACACTGCTCCATCTGCACCAAACAAACCAGCAATTCCGTTAATCGTATGAATGCCAAAATTAATATATTTGAGTACAAATAAAACACCCACCAGCAGGAACACCACGGCTGCCAAGGCTGCTCTTTTTCTGAGCAGGTTATCTGTCCCGTTTATCAAACGGATCCCTACATAAGCAACCACACAGGCACAAACAGGATATAGAATAAGGACACCGTTGCCTGATAATAAATAATAAGCAATACTGGACAAAAGTAAAAATATCCATTGCGTTTTCTTAGGAATCAGATAATATATAATTAACATACATGCATAAAAGCATAAAAAATAAAAGGATGTAAAGGTAGCTCCCATAGAGTGGAATCCTTTCTTATCATAAATATGTGAACAAATTACTTCGTATCAAACCGGGAAAGGCATGGTAATATAAAAATGATGCACTTAAAGATTCATCACATCGGCTATTTGGTTAAAAAAATAGAGGCGGCAATTACCGCGTTTAAACATCTGGGCTATACCCTATTAACAGATGTCATATATGATGACTACCGTAAAGTCAATATCTGCTTTATGGAAAAGGATGGGTATACCATAGAACTTGTATCTCCTGTCAGTTCTGACTCTGTGGTATCGGGACTTTTAAAGAAGTATAAAAACTCTCCTTATCATCTTTGCTATGAGACCACCAACTTTGAAAAGGATATGGAAGCTCTTACGAAAGATGGATACACTGCAATTGATATGCCAACCCCTGCACCTGCCTTAGGCCATAGACGGGTAGTATTCCTGATGAGTGCCAGCCTTGGTATGATTGAACTCTTAGAAGTCAGCTCTTAAGCTGACTTTTAATGATATCCACCATCTCACCAACATTTTTCATAGTTACTACCTGACCCATGGTGAACTTCATCCCGAATTCCTGCTCTACTGCCGCCACCAGATTAATGTGCTCTAAGGAATCCCAGTCTTCAATATCCTCTGCGGATGTGGTTTCATTTACGGTTATAGTCTCATCATCAAATACATCACGAAAGACCTCTTGTAAAGAATCAAATATTTCTTCTCTTGTCATAATAATCTCCTCTCACATTAATTGTTTTATTCTTATTTTCATAATTTTCCGTAATCTTATACTCCCAAATTGCATTGCCTTCCTGATCCTCTTCTATCTTCTGAAATCCCTGCAATGCATAAAAATCCCTTACCATTTTATTTTTGGAGGTGGGATAATAATAACCCTTAATTGTAGATATTGAAGCCTTTTGGCATTCTTCCACCAGACAATCCATCATCGCATATTCCATATCTCTTTTTAAGACACGGCAGCTCATCAGCCACAAATCAATATGGAGCTCTTGTTCCTGTTTTCTTCCAATCACTACAGATACCACCCCATTGTCTCCAAACTTATCCTCCAACTTTCCATACAGAGTAATATAGTCTGAGGATTCAGCAGTTTGTTCTATTTCACTTTGTGTATATCTCTTGGTAGTCAGATTAAACTGATTGCTCTTATTTGTAAGCTGGGCAATCCTTGCCATATAGATGGGTTCGAAGGATCGAATCCTTGCTTTCATAGCAAGCGAAAGAAGGTACTGAGAATAATCTCCGAAGCTTTCCTGCTGCTTTTCACGTAGTATATTGGCTTTATACATATCATTACGTTGTTTGTCATCTTCCGAAAGAGCTGTGACTTCAAAAAAACCGGAATGATCTAATATCCGCAGGTATTGCTCCGGCATTCCTATATTAGGTACAGCCACTCCTTGCACTTGTGTTGCTACAATCTCCCGCTCTGCCGGGTTATCATCGATAAACACCAAGCTGTCAGGCAAAATATTAAGCTCTGCGGCAATACGTGCAATGTTCTCACTCTTTGGCTCCCAATTGGCCTTTATGAGTATAAAATCTTCCGGTTTTAATATGCCGTCGGGATGATTCAAACCGGCTATGGCATTCTCCTGCTCATTTTTGGAGCTTATATTCAGCATAACTCCGATATTTTTCTGTTCTTTTATATAACTTTGGAATTCTGAGTAAACCTGTCCCAAAGAGGTCTCCTGTCCGATTTCTAAATTTTCTACTCCATCATCTCCGACAATGCCGCCCCAAAGGGTGTTATCAAGATCCAATACCAGGGCTTTTTTATTTTTCCCAAATATGGACTTAATAATATTGGACAGATTAAATGCAAATTCAGGAATCGCCTGCATACACATGCAGTATTTATACATATGCCAGTAAAAAGGATCTGCCCACTTATCCAGCCCGTAAGATGCTGAGATATAATTAATATCATGAATATAGAAATTATCATGGGTCTCGGCATAGTGATAGAAGCATTCGTTTAATCGGGTAATATAACGTACCCGACCATGAATATCACTGGCATCCTTATTCCCCATTAAACGGTAAAAGGGATATTCGAAATTATTCTGTATCACAGGACAATGATAAGTTTGTGCCAGCTTGTCCCATATGGTTTCAAAGCGTTTATACTCTGTTTCCATAAGATGATCCACCGCTTCTCTACCTGCATCAAGTTGAGGATAAGCAGATATATTACGGTTGCTTGTGTGGATATAAATCAAATCCGGTGCAAACTCTGAAAGCATGGGATTCCCAAACATGGCATCCTCAAAATACTGTCCGTACTCTGATTCATAGAAAATAGGCTCAATCCCTTGATTGAGTAAAAACAGCTCCAGAACACGGATAATATCATGTGTGGTACTGCCTCCAAGCACTGCAATCTTTTTCTGAATATGCCCGGCATTATTTTCCTTTAGCCGGCGTTTCAGGCTTTTGGACTTTTTTAATATATACTCACTGTCAAAGGGATATTCCAGTTCAATCAATTTCATCTCTCCAATCAACTAATCAAATCAATGCGAAAGCGGATGCCTAAACATCCGCTTTGTATTTTAACATATTTTACTATTTGCCGCAATCTTACATTCTGCTGACTTAATAACTTTAATTATTCCTGGTTTCTTCGAATTTCAGTATAATCTCAGATAATTTCTGTGCATACTTCCTTCTGCCTTTTTCCGATAAGTGAATGCCATCCTCTAAATAATCATCTGCTGAATACGCATCTAAACCAATTCCTTCATAAGCATTTAAGAACAATGTATTTTTATCTGCGGATACATTGCCGCACACCCGGTAATATGCAGCCAGTGTTCCGCCTCCATTATCCACCATATTGCCATCTCCAAGATAGGATCCGTCTTTCCCCCAGAACTGCGCATAATTGGGTGAACATAGTACAATCTCCGCATCCGGGAAAGAAGCACGCAAACGATCGATTGCAATTCGTAGTGCACCTACATAAGTATATTCCTGATTGTAGCTAGAATCATTGTTCATAGGTATGGCACTTAGAAAGTCATTCATTCCATACTCAATTACAAAATAATCAGTCTTACTAAAATCACAGGTCGGAAACACTTCCCCTGCCCTTGTTCCGTCTAATAGGGAAGAATCTACATTACCGCAAATTGTATGAACAACACCCAACATAGAACGGGATTTCCAAGTTTCATATACAGCACTTTCATAAGTGGTCAGCGCTGCTGTGGTGCCTCCTATTGCCAGATTATAAACATTGGCATTACAATTAATTCCTGTTAAATAAACAATTCCTGTTTCATTACGATAACCATCCAGAATACTATCTCCTAAAAAGACAATTTGCAGTTTACTTCCCTCTGCCTGTGGTGGATTTTTTTCCACCGGCTCTTGTTCCGGAATCTCAGGTTCGACCAGTTCCTCCGGGGATACCACTACTATCTCATCTGTTTGAGCATTTTTATTCTCCTCATTCATTTCCTCCGTTGCGATAGGAACCTTTGCGGTATCTGTCTCCTCTGCGATAACTATATGTTGTCCGTTTGCATCCTCATTGGGATTCTGACCCGCTTCCACCTTACCGCATCCCATTAAGGCAATAAAAACAACTGCTAAAAACGGTATAAACACTTTATTTTGTAACTTGCTTCTCATCTTCTAATCCTCCTATATAATAACAATATCCTATGATTTTAGTATAATATCCTATTTTTGTTATATGATACATGCTATAATGTTAATTCCACATCTGAATTATAGCATAAATTTTTTTAATTTTTTTACATTTTATGATATTTAAGGAATAATTTTCAATACCTTAAAGAAAACTTAATAATTATTTGTTGTAATTACTAATATAGATTTGTGTTACGTGTTGAAAGTTCATCTTATGAAAGTTTCGAGGTAATGTATGCTTTTTAACTCTATGGCCTTTGCCATTTTTCTACCCATTGTTTTCATTCTATACTGGATATGTCCACATAAATACAGATATCTATTTCTCTTACTGGTAAGTTATTATTTCTATATGTGTCTGGATGTAAAATATGTTTTTTTCTTATTATTCACTACCTTTATTTCCTATTTACTGGGGAGGATGCTGTCCTCAACTACGAATCAGCTTTATAGAAAATTGTATATATGGCTCGGGGTATTCTCCCTGATTGGCCTGCTGTTTACAATAAAATATCTAAGCTTCTTTTTTGAGATTATAAGCAGCTTCACACAAGCCTTTTCCATTCCAATGGATACTCCTACGATACAGTTTATGCTTCCTGTGGGAATTTCATTCTATGTATTCCAGAGTTTAGGTTATTTAATAGACATTTATAGAGGAAAATATCAGGCAGAAAAACATTTCGGCTATTACAGCCTTTTTGTATCCTTTTTTCCACAACTTCTCTCCGGGCCTATCGGTCGTGGGAATCTATTGATTCCGCAGTTTAAAGAAAAGAGAAATTTCGATTCTACTAAGGCCGCTTATGGACTTAAATTAATGTGTGTCGGTTATTTTAAAAAGTTGGTCGTAGCCTCATTACTTGTTTCCTCTGTAGATTCCGTATTTGATAACGTAAATAGCTATATCGGACTGGTATATATTATAGTAACTATTATGTTTGCCATACAAATCTATTGTGATTTCTCCGGCTATACGGACATTGCCAGAGGCACCGCTATGTTATTTGGCATTGAATTAATGGACAACTTTAAGAGCCCATATTATTCCCATAGCATAAGAGAATTCTGGAGTCGGTGGCATATTTCACTTTCCACCTGGTTTAGAGATTATCTTTATATACCTCTGGGCGGTAACAGGGTGGGGAGATTCAGACATTGCCTTAATCTTATGTTAACTTTCTTAATCAGCGGACTTTGGCATGGTGCCAGCTTGACTTATTTGGTATGGGGCGGAATCCATGGTATATATCAAGTAATAGAAACACTACTGTTTAAGAAAAAAAAGAGAAGGGGCTTTTTCAATCTATTGATAACTTTTATAGCTGTATGCTTTGCCTGGGTTTTCTTTCGTGCCAATAGCCTAAGCGATGCCTGGAGAATGATCAGTGTATGCTTCTTCCAGATAACAACTCCTAGTGAGTATCTGAAAACAGCCGTTATCTGTCTGGATTTAACCTATACACATATGATTTATATTGCCATTCCTGTGATTTTACTCGCTATTTATGATTTTGCCTCCTATAAAACGGATGTCATTCAATATATTTCTACAAGAAAGGCCTGGATACGATATCCCATCTATATACTATTTCTGCTTACTATTTTATTGTTTTCCGAGAAAGGAGTATCAACTGAATTCTATTATTTTCAGTTTTGATAATACTAAATATGAAAAGAATCCTTGTATTTGCCGCTAAGTGCCTGTTCATTTGCAGTGCAGCTTTTATCATCCTCATACTACTCAACAATCGGTATGAGAAAGTGATGGACAATCCCTATTCGGATACCGACAAGTTTAATTATATGGACACGGTCTATCAAAATATCCAAATCTGCAATGTTGGCAGCTCTCATGGAGAATATTCTTTTTATTATGAAGAACTGTCAAAGCAGTCAGGCTATGAGTGTTTCAACTTTGCCATGGCCAGCCAGACCTACAATTACGACTACGCTGTACTATCTATGTATAAGGATCATTTTGCTGATAATTCCATTTTGTTTATCCCTGTTTCCTGCTTTTCCTTTAACAATGAGGTCACAAATGAAAAGGAACAGCAGTCACTCAGTACGAAGTATTATACCTTTTTATCCCCCAAATATATTCCAGACTATGACCCATATGTGGATTTTGTTACCCACCGCTTTCCGATTCTATCTGCTCAGGAGGATATTGTGAAAATATTCCCCAAGCTAACCATGAAAGTCTTTGCAGAAGAAAATAACGCACCGAATCCTGATGAATTCCGGGAAAAAGCAAACAATCGTTACCAGAGACATATGGAGAATAAGGAAGAGTACTTCATGCCCGAAAGGATAGATGCATTATATAATGTTATAAACTTTTGTAAGGATAATAATATTACTCCTATTTTAATTACCACTCCATACACAAGCTTTTATAATGATTTATTTCCACAGGATTTTACAAGTAAGTTTGAAGAAACAATCAATCAAGTATCTCAAGATACGGGCACTCCTTACTATAATTATTCAAATGACGAGCGGTTTTCCAATCATTTAGAATATTTCTCCGATGGTGACCATCTAAATACGGAAGGATCCGTTGTTTTTATGGATACCATACAAAAAGAAATCCCTGAATTTCAGGAATTTCTCTCTGATAATGAACCGATCCACAATGGCGATCCCAGCTGGGAGTCACCATTTTAACACTTATTTATTAGGGGCTTACCATACTATTGCTTTTCTATGGTAATGCCCGTAACCACCAAATCATTTCCTCCCACATTCCATAGGGCAAACTCTAAGTCTTCGGTATGCTCCGAAAGCTCTACCTCATAAGTAATCCGACTCTCTTCGATTACCAGGTTTTCAGGTGTCAGATTCACGTCACCTTTATTATAATAACATTTAATATCTACTGCCGCCAGATTGCTTCCTTCCACTAAAACCTGATATCTTCCAGGTTCCGCATATAAGTAGGGACCATAAGTATTTCCATAAGAATGAAGAACCCAGCTGCCATCCACCCTTTCACCGTTATTAAAATAAGTATCCTGATTCATATCATATTGATAGACCGTAAGTTCTTGTTCCGTAAGGGGCTGCAAATCCCCTATTGGCTGACTGCATCCCACAATCAATTCATCTATATCATAATAATTCAAATCATAGGACAATCCCTTTTGAGCTTCGTTCTTAAAAAACACAAAAATAGTATCCGTATTCTTCTCTGCCAGAGCTTTATCCCTTTCTATTTGCTCCTTTTCTCCAATAGAGCGGGCAAAATAGAAATTGCTTAAGGTGAGTCCATAATCAGATGCATAATCTCCAAACGAGAAGAGTAATTTCCTATTTTTTGTTATATCTGAAACAAAGCAAATATGTTCAATATCAGTTTCCTCTCCGATTTTAATCCATTCTTCCGACGGAAGCAAAGTCTGATAATGCTCTACTTTGTTATAAACTTCATTCTTCTCTGAAAGCTTCCCCTTTATATCCC
>CAYXCV010000064.1:3594-15065 GCA_964463365.1 uncultured Kineothrix sp. | reverse complement strand
CAGGGCGTTCTTTTAGATTTCCCATAGGTAATCCCAGCTGTACCTGCCATGATTGGGCACCTATTTCAATTAGCTTTTCTTTCAGTTGCTCCAATTGCCCGATGTTTTGCTTTGTAATAGTTGTAATAGCACCACGACTGATTCCATTTGCTTTTAAGGCTGCGAATGCCTGTGTAGAGCGCTCAAAAGAACCCTTTCTCCGAATCTGATCGTGGATTTCTTCTGTTCCATCAATACTGATTGCGACGGTTGATATGCCGCTTCTTTTTAAGACTGCCGCAGTTTCCATATCAAGCTCCCAGCCATTTGTAATAAGATTTACAGAAACTCCTAGCTGAGTAAGATATTTTACTATAGCAGGAAGATCTTTTCTGGTTAAGGGTTCACCGCCTGAGATAGAGACCCATTTTAAACCGATATCAGCAAGCTGATTACAAACTTCCAAAGCTTCATCTGTAGATAACTCGTCGGGAAGCGGTTCGCTGCAGGAAGAACCGCAATGCTTGCATCTCATATTGCATCCCATGGTTACTTCCCATACACATGTAATTGGTTGGTATTTCATGTCATCCTCCTGTTAGTCGAATAGAGCTATTTATTAGTTACATCATTTACTCCGCAGGGATAGCCGTATTTCAAAATAGCATCATTTACTCCGCAAGGATAGCCGTATTTTGTAATAGTATCATTCACTCCGCAAGGATAGCCATATTTCAAAACAGTATCTTCTGTATTTGGATAAGGAACACCATATACCAAAACAGGATATCCTGTATCACAAGGATAACCATATTTCAAGACAGGATCTTCTGCACTCGCACAAGGATAACCATATTTAATAACAGAGTCTTCTGCATTTGTATAGGGAAAACCGTATGGAATTTGTGCTTGAGTTACTTTCGGGAAGAAAGGTGTAGTTTTTGGGAAAAAAGGTGTGGTTGGCGGGAAAAAAGGTGTATTTTGTGGGAATCCATATGCAACATGTGGATTATACTCTGCCTTATTCTCGCTGTACTTTACAAAAGACTCAGAACTGTTTGCATCATTGTTTGAAGGAATAACAAGTACATTTATACTTATTCTCTCTTTGATATCTTTTACATCAATCACAGAAGTAAGTACAAAATCTATTGATATTTCCAGTTCCTCCGGTTCAGAGATTACGCCAAAGTCAAATTTGTGTATCACTGGTGCAATGACACCGGCAGGTGCAGAAGCTACAAGATCACTGGAAACCAATATAATAGATTCCGGTAATTTTTCCAGGCACCATCCGTACAGGGTAGAACCTAACATGGAAGTAAGTTCCACAGTAAAAGTTTTTCCTTCATAAGCAGTTATTTGATCCATAGATATACCTCGCTTTCTAATTAAAAATAAATTTTATTAATTGTTCGTGACAATATAATAATAACTGTAATAAATAGATAATGAAATAACTTGGCGTTATAAGGGGAAATTTGGCTTCAAGATATTGAATTGTTAATGAAAAACAAGTAATATGATATTATAGGAAAAAGGGGAAAATTATATGAATATAGCGATAATAGAAGATAATTACGAAGATTATCTAACATTAAAGAATAATTTAGTCAATTATTTTACATGTACTTGTATGAATTTCATACCTGATTTTTACTTTTATCAGGATGAATCTAAATTTTTGATGGAATTTAATCCGAATACCTATGATTTTATATTTATTGACTATTATTTAAATACGCTTACGGGGTTAGAGATTGCCAGAAAGATAAGAAGTAAGGATAACGATGTTAATTTGATTTTTACTACAAGCAGCCGGGATTATGCAATTGACTGTTACAAAGTTAAGGCTTCCGGATACTTAGTAAAACCTGTTTTATTTGACGAATTACATGAAATCATGGAGCTTGTAGATTATAAGCAAATCCGAGACAGGCGATTCATTGAAATTGGCAGCAAAGGCTATAAAGTTAAGATTTTGTTAAACGATATTGTCTATTGTGATATCGATGGACATTATATGCAGATACATACTAAGAATTCAATAGAGAAGTGCCGTATTACATTTTCCGATTTTGTGAAAATATTAACACCCTATCCTGAGTTTTTATTATGTTACAGAGGCTGCATAGTGAATATGAAACATATTAAAAAGGTAGGGGATTTAACCTTTATTATGTCTAATGAGGAATATGTCCCTTTTCGGAAGAAATTTAAATCAGAGATTCTAAAATGCTATTCAGAATTTTTAGTTGAGGCGGTTAGGGGGGACTGGTTATGAATCTTTTTCGGATAATGGAAATATGTCTTTATGTATTGATTGATTTTGTACCTAATATGATATTGGCAATCATTCCATTCTGGGAACATCGAAGACATTCCAAGACTGTTTTATTTATGATGTTTCTTTTTGTTTATTTATTGATTACAGCCAGCAGGATTATGGCTCTTATAAGTCCCGGTTTGGCTGTTTTTTTAACGGCAATCTGGATATTTATTTATTTGCTTTTTTATTATATTATCTTTCAAGTTGAGATAACAAAATTATTTTTTGTACTATTAACTGTTCTAAATTATGGCAGTTTTATCGTAATTTTGTATACTTATATTACTACTCAGATATTTCATGAAACGATTATATACTCCATTTCTTCCAGTTTAGTATTAGCAGTTATTATCGGGTTAAGTTGGCCTATCATGGCAATCATGCTTAAGAAAAAAATTAAACCATTGATATCCTCAGGTATTGATAATAAAATATGGAGATATATTTGGCTGATTCCAGCTGTATTTTGTCTTTCTTATTACTATAATCTTTACTCCAATGGGGGAATTTATGTTTATGCAAGTAAACCTAACAATGTGTTGTTTGCAGTGATATATAATGTTTCAGGAATTTTCGTAGTGCATCTTGTATCAAGCCTTATGAATGATAGTAATAATGCGCTGCTTCTAAAGGCTGAAAATTATAAATTAAATTTACGATCTATGCAGTATAAAAACCAACAAAGTCGTATGGAGGAGACAAGAAGGGCAAAGCATGATATGCGGCAGGCGTTCATTGTAATACAATCTTTTCTACAGAATAATAACATTGACCGGCTTAAGGAGTATGTGAAGCAATATGCAAAATCGCTGCCTGCGGATACTGTTATCACCTACTGTGAAGATGATGCACTAAATGCCTTACTTATTTATTATAGCGTGTTGGCTGAAAAGAATAATATTCTATTCAAAGTTAGGATAGAAGGGGCATATCCAACCAGTGGAAGGATTGCAGATGCAGATACAGTGATTCTTATGGGAAATCTGCTGGAGAATGCATTGGAGGCATGTTTAAAACAAGAAAAAGATGCTTATATTTCTTTACATATTAAAAATATAAATAATTCGATAGTGATTACATTGGATAATTCTTACCAAGAAACGATTCGGAAAAGAGGGAAATATTTTATTTCATCCAAAGGTGATCATATTGGTATTGGAATGAGCAGTATTGCAAAGGTAGCGGAAAAATATAATGGTACAGTAAAATTCGAGTATGATGACAATGTTTTTTGTGCTTCGGTTTTATTAAATTAAAAGGTGGAATAGGAGGAAGGTAAAGGTATGGAATTTAAATTGAAAAAAGGTGATATTATTGCTTTTAAGCCGGATGAAAGCAGTTGGTTTAACCGCTGTATTGCATGGTTGACCAATTCCGATACTTGCCATGCGGCAATGGTATATTCGGAGGATGCAATTGTAGAATTGATTGCTTCCGGTGTTTGTGTGAATCCAATGGAGATGGGAAAAGGAACACCTGTGTATGTTCTTCGGTTAAAACAAGAACAACCACCTGAGCCTTTGATTAAGGCTGCTGATGCGTATATTAATTCTAATCTGCGTTTTGACTTTCCAGCATTAGCTATTTTAGCAGGCATGTTGGTTTATCGTAAAATAAAGCCAAGATCTCATATGTTTCAAATTATTAGGAAAATTATATTAGCAGCATGCAACGAACTGGATCATTTTATTCAAGATTTTATTTTAAAAAATCCGGATGGAGCTATGGTATGTGCACAACTTGTCTATCAAATTTTTTATGATTGTGGTGAGGATTATAAGATACAAATTGTAAACGGAGCTATTTGGAGTAATGATAATGCAGAAGATATCATTTGTATTGCTGATTTAGTCAGTGAAGATGCCGTAAATCATATCGAAGATGATACAGAAGATTATGATTTCGAATATGAAACGGCAGATGAACTTGCCAAAGAATTATATCATATACTAGAGGCGGAGGATGCTGTTAATTCCTTAATCGATTATTCCAATTACGGTGATACTTTAGCAGGACCAGCGGGAGAATTTATAAAACGATGTGAAAGTTTAAAGAATTATTTAAACATGGATTTGCCTCTGGAAGCAATGTTCATTTCAGCAGGAGATATGCTCAATCATGCAGAGAATCTTGAATTGATAGGAACTTGTGATTTATGTGTAAAACGTTCTTAAATATATTGATGTGACCCAAAAAGTTAAGTCTAACTTTTTGGGTCACAATGTCAATGGTAAAAGGAAAATAATTAGCCCAACATTTGACAAAGTTTCACGCCGAAGTTGTAAGCGTCTACAAGGGTATCCGGGCGCTGCATCAAATCTTGTTCGGAGCTGATTCCCTCCACTGTAAAATGAGAAAGCAGAGGTATATCAAGATGACCTAAAAAATGTTCCCCTTTATTTTCCTTGCGTACTGTAAAGTTAAATGAAAATTGAAGACACTCAAACCTATTTGGTACAATGTTTCTGCGACAAAACAAGTACCTCCCAAAAAGGAGAGCGTTTTCATGCAGAAATCATACCATGTAATCTGCCCAAAGTGCAACAATATTTAATTTATAGTCTGCACTCCATTCAAGTGCACATTCAGGACAAATTAGTATATAATTGTCTTCGTAGACATATTTAGATTTAAGACCGTTGTGAAACTTAGAAAGGATATTGTAATGTTAGCAGAAATATTAAAAGTTAATGATAAGGAATATACAATATTAAAGTTATTAGGTAAAGGTAAGGGAGGTTATTCCTATCTGGCTTTCGATGGAGAGTGTCACTATGTACTCAAACAAATTCATCATGAACCTTGTGAGTATTATACATTTGGAAACAAGATAGAGGCAGAAATCAGTGACTATAAACGTTTGCAGGCAATAGGTATTGCAATGCCTAAAATGCTTGATGTAGATATAGAGAATGAACGCATTTTAAAGGAATATATAGAGGGTGAGACAATCTATGATTTGGTACTTCATGATAAGATAAAGCCCATATATTTGGAACAAATGTATGCGATGTGTGCCTTGCTCTATCCGGCGAATACCAATATTGATTATTTTCCCACTAATTTTGTTGTACAAAATGAAAAGATATATTATATTGATTTTGAATGTAATGATTATATGGTAGAATGGAACTTTGAGAATTGGGGCATTAAATATTGGTCAAAGACACCGGAATTTTTAAAGTATGTGGAAGAACATATATAAGGATATCGTTTTGTTGTATTATGAGAAGGAGTGAAAGTGAAATATTATATTAGATTATTTAAAAACAAAGCATATAGATTATTATTTGCTATGTTTTTATTAGTATTGCTAGGTGTGTTTGTAGTTACGATTCCACTCAATTCTGTTATCATGGGTGATGGAGTAGTGTATCCATATGGTGCTTTGAAGATTTTCGAAGTGATATGTTTTTTATTAGGATTCTTTATTTTACATGCAGCTCTTGTTTCCATTCCTGTTTCAGCGAAAGCCGCTCAAGACTTGTCGGAATTTAAAGTCACATCGGATGAAGCATATATTTACATAGAATTCAGAAAATACAAATGGAAAATAAAGAGAGAGAATTTTAATAGTGGTGGCTCATTATTATTCTTTGATGAGTATCGACATTTTATAACAATGACAAGAGGGAACCAGGTATATAATGCTATTGTAGGTTCTAAAGAAACAAAACTGGATGTGCAATGTTTGGAGAAAGATAGGATTGTTTTAATTCCCGATGCGCAAGAACTTTCCCCACAAGAAAAACATGCATTCTGTATGAGACTTAAGCTTAATAAAAATCGATGGTTTTATAAAATATGTTCTATGATTTATTTTATAATGGGAGTAGCATGCTTTTCCATGCCATTCCAAGTGGAAGAAAAGACTGTGGGTAATATTTTTGCCGGAATAATAATTGGAGCTGCACTGGGAATTCTTTTTATATATGTGGGTCGTATTTGTTTCAGTATAAGCTGCGAAGGAAAAAAGGAGTATAAATATTTAAAGAATCAGGATGTATTCAAAGTACAAGTGTATGTTTATGATAAATTAATAGACGGCAGTAAACATCACAATCGTTATGTTAAAATATCCGATGGAAAAGAGCTTTTTTTTGAAGAATTATATGAAGTAACAACAAAACTATATGATAATGCAGCCAATGTAAAATGGTATGCCTATTATTATAGGGAACATAATGGCGGCTATAAGATTCGGGTTATGGCTTGCTAATGAGGATATGAGAAACTTCAGAAAGGAATGTATATGATATTAAGTGTAAGCAGACGCACAGATATCCCCAACTATTATTCTGATTGGTTTTTTAATAGAATAAAAGAGGGATATTTGTATGTGAAAAATCCAATGAATCCACATCAAATCAGTAGCATAGAATTATCTCCGGAAACAGTAGATTGCATTGTTTTCTGGACGAAGAATCCGGCGGATATGCTTAACAGACTGGATGAACTGCAAGATTATAAATACTATTTCCAGTATACACTTACTGGATATGGGAGGGATATAGAACCCAATCTTCCAAATAAAAGAGAAGAGTTAATACAAGTATTTCAGAAACTATCAGGCAAAATTGGTAGTGAAAAAGTAATATGGCGTTATGACCCAATACTCATAAACCAGAGATATACAATCGAATACCATTTGAAAGCATTTGCGGAAATCGCCGCCAAATTACAGGGATATACCCAAAAGTCAGTTATTAGTTTTGTGGATTTATATGCAAAAACTCAGCGGAATACACGCGGTTTAAATATAATGCAATTGAGTGATTCTGAGATTAGAGCATTAGCGGAAAAGCTTGTAGAGATAGCTGATAAAAATAAACTGGTAATTGAAACCTGCGCGGAACAAATTGATTTACAGGAGATAGGAATCAAGCATGGAAGCTGTATTGATAAGGGAATGATTGAGAAAATTATTGGCTGTAAATTAAGAGGTGAGAAAGATAAGAATCAAAGACAGGAATGCGGATGTTTGGAAAGTATAGAGGTAGGTACATATAATACTTGTAAAAACGGATGCAAATATTGTTATGCCAATGAGAATGATAAGGCGGTGAGGGAAAGCGTGAAGCATTATGATGTGAATTCACCGCTGCTATGCGGAAGCATTGGAATAGATGATAAAATAACGGTTAGGCAAGTAACATCGCTGCGGAAACAACAGCTTAGCTTATTTGATTAATTATTAGTAATAAAAACGATAGGAGAGATAAGATTACAATGTATACAAAGCAAGATTTGATAACACAGTTAAAGGAAATGGGGGTGGAACCAAGAGGAACACTGATGGTACATATTTCATGTAAAGCGATTGGAGAAGTTGAGGGTCGCGGGGATACTGTGCTGGATGCGCTGATGGAATATATGCAGCCGGGGTTACTGGTTCTGGCCAGTCACACTTGGAGCAACGTAGGAGAACATAATCCGGTGATGGACGTGCTTCATACACCAACCTGTATCGGTAAGCTAACGGAGTTATTTCGTAATCGCCCGGGAGTTTGCAGGTCATTACATCCGACTCATGCATTGGCAGCATATGGTGCGGAGGCTTCGGAATTTATATCCGGCGAGGAATCAATAGGAACACCCTGTGGTATAGGGGGTACCTATTACAAATTGTGGCAGCGTAATGCGCAGATTTTGCTGATTGGAGTAAACTTTACACGCAATACTTATATTCACGGGATAGAGGAATGGGACGGAGCAGAGGGAACCATTTCTCAGGAAAGAGAAGATATGTATGTTATCAATGAGCATGGCCAGCGGCTTTACACTCCTCAGTATCGCCATTGTGCCCCATTGGGATCAAGGACCTTTAGTAAGCTGGAACCTCAAGCAATTCAGGAAGGAATTCTAACCTTAGGACGTTTTGGAGATGCCACCGCACGACTGATGCATGCAGCACCTTTACGAGCAATGGTTGCCCCACTCCTTCAGGCAGATCCTAAGTATTTAATGCGCTATTAGATTACTAATCAGATTAGTAATCAGATTAGTAATCTTAAGAACAGAAACACTTTTCCAGCATATAGTACTATAAAATTTATAACTTATAAGGATATGCAGGATGACAAATAATTATGTTAGATTATCAGATAACTTTTTTTCTCCATCAGACAATTTTGTAGCTTTATCTTTGGAGACACATTTATTCTTTGGAAGGATTATGAAAGAACATTCCTTGTTTCTCATGGCAGGTTTCCAGCCTCCCAACGGTTCATTAGCTAAAAAGGCAGACTGGTACAGAAGCGAGTTCGAAAGTCTTCTATGGCAGGTAGTGAGTATCAGCGATGGGATGGTTTCAAAGGACATATTGGAATCAGGAGAAATTGTTACGGATTTTACACTAAAAGCGGAAAGAAGTACGAGCAGACTGACAGGGATTTCTATTGAGACCTGTATAACGCAGGCAGAGAAAAGGCTTCAGGCAGGTTGTATGATTTGCGAGAATGAAAGAATGAATCAGAAGGTACAAAAATTAAATGAAAGGGCAATATGTCTGATAGGTGGTCTGATTGACTTTAAAGAAGAAATTCTTAAAGATGTGACTACTTGTCAGATTTTTACTGCTAATTATCCGCTCTTGATTAAGCATATTATAAGAGAAGCGAAGCTCTATCATACAATTATCACGCAGTTAAATGAACAAGGATGTATTACATCAGAGAGTTTATGCTCAATGGAAAGCTTTTGGAATCAGATTATGATGGAGCATGCATTGTTTATTCGAGGATTGTTAGACCCGTCAGAAGAGGAATTGATTAAGACAGCAGATGAATTTGCACAGGACTATAGGGCGCTTCTGAATGAAGCCAGAAGAAAAGATTGTGAGACTATGGATGCGCTGACACGGAAGACACTGGAAGAAACCATTCGTTACAGAGACTTTAAGGCAGCAGGTACTATGGGGATTACTGAATGCAAAATTGCCTCTATTATTTTACCGCTTTTGGCAGATCATGTACTGCGAGAAGCTAATCACTATTTAAGAATATTAGAGCAGGGCAGAAGCAATAAATATAGGAGCAAAAATACAGGATGTTATTATTAAAATCTTAATTATTAATAAACTCATACCAAACTTTACACAAAACCGGTCAAAATTTACACCCCCTTATCCGAAATTTTCGTAACATGATATATTGATTTTGGAAAGGGGGTCGACTTATATGTTGACTGATCATGTTCTTTAATGATGATGGAAACTTTAGTCGTTCAGAACTGGCAGGAATGGCTAATTGCATCATAGTGATTGCTGTGATATCGGTTTTGCTATACGGAGTTTACCGCATTACTCTACGCAAGGTTTGCAGCATGTTGAATATTAGAATTTCTCCATTTGTAATAAGATTGTAATCTGGTTATTCTATAATAAAAATATTGAAAGAAGGGAGGGCTTAAAAATGCCCATATTAGAAGCGAACCATTTAAAAAAATATTATGGAACAGGTGATAATCAAATAAAGGCAGTGGATGATATCAGTTTCTCAATAGATGCCGGAGAATTTGTTGCAATCGTAGGAACCAGTGGTTCCGGTAAGACTACGCTGCTGAATTTACTGGGTGGATTGGATTATGCCGACAGTGGAGAGGTTGTTGTGAATGGTACTTCATTGTTATTATTAGACGATGATGAGTGCACTGTATTTAGGAGAAGAAATATAGGCTTTGTATTTCAGAGTTATAATCTGGTATCTACTTTAAATGTATATAAAAATGTTACCTTACCCATATCTCTGGATGGAAATAAGATAGACGAAAAGTTTATAAAAAGAGTCTTAAAAACCCTTGGAATTGAAAATAAAGAGAAGGCAAGACCCAATGAATTATCCGGAGGACAGCAGCAGCGTGTAGCGATTGCAAGAGCTATCGCTTCTAAGCCCTCCATTGTTTTGGCAGATGAACCTACCGGTAATCTGGATTCAAGGACAAGTGCTGAGGTCATGGGGCTTCTTAAGATGACAGGCAAAGAATTTAATCAGACCATTATTATGATTACCCATAATGAAGAAATTGCTCAATTGGCAGATCGTATTTTGCATATTGAAGATGGAAAGATTGTGGGTGTGAACTAAATGTTTGAAAATAATAATTTATCTATCATAAAAGAAATTGCGGGTGAACAGTATAAGAATCATAGATTAAGAAATATCATATCCATATTTGCAATTTGCCTGACGACAATCTTAATTACGGCTATGTTAACAGCAGGAATCAGTTTTATTTCCACATCAGAAAATGCGATGGAGCAAACTCCGGGACCGGAGGCTCATGGAATAATTATTGGCAACAGAAGCCATTATGACAATATTATTCAGGAAAACGAAGTAGAATGGGCTGATTATGTAGAACAGTGTTCGACTGCCCCTCTTCATAATAATGAATTCGGCGGAATAGAAACTCAGTTGTATGCGCCGGATATGAGCTTTTATCGTCATAATCATGTGGAATTAATAGAGGGTACATATCCACAGTCAACTTCAGAAATTTTAATTTCTGATTCTATGCTGCACAATATTCAGATGGAATCACCGGTAGGAAAAGAATTTCCCCTGGAGGTAGTTATTTTACAAAACGGAGAAAATGTAGAGCAGAAGATTAATATGAGGATTTGTGGTATTTATAAGAATCCGCTGAGTCTAATCAGCAGTATTTATGATGAAATTTACACTGCCCCTGGTTTTGCCAAGGAGTATAATAAGGAGATGAACCAGGAGGAACATATAATCTATGTAAAGCTAAACAATTTAAATCCTCTTTTGCTTAAAACAGACATTGAAGAAAAATTAGACTCTTTACACGATAAAGCAGGTGGTTTTTATGCTTCAGCAGGTAAATATGGAACTGCGTTATTGTCATCGAGCTTTATCATGCTATTGCCGGTTTTATTTTTTGTTGCACTTCTTATGGGAAGTGGGTATTTCCTCATTTATAATATTTTCCATATATCCATATCATCGGATGTACGTTGGTTTGGAATGATGAAAACAATTGGAACTACGAAAAAGCAATTAAAAGATATCTTGAGCATTCAAATAAGAAGAATGTCTATCTTAGGAATCGGTGCAGGTGTAATTCTCGGATATGTTATAGGTTGCTTAATTGCACCTCGGGTATTGGGGCTTACTGACTGGAGCTTATATTATAAAGCGCC
>CAYXCV010000064.1:0-3494 GCA_964463365.1 uncultured Kineothrix sp. | reverse complement strand
TAATTGCACCTCGGGTATTGGGGCTTACTGACTGGAGCTTATATTATAAAGCGCCTGCTTTCCTCCCCATTGCTTTGGTGGCTATTCTTTTTTCTTGGATAACCGTTAAAATCAGTGCCAGAAAACCTCTTAAAACAGCATCTTCCATATCTCCTGTGTCAGCAGCCAGATACGTGCCTGTTAAAAAGAAAAATATATTTACAGTAATTTCTCTGGCATTGAGTGGCAGTATATTTTTGATTGTTATGAATGTAGTGATAGGATTTCAAGAAGACATATATGTGAATCGTTATAATCAAAATGATTTTCAAATAATGCATAAAGCTTCTCTTTGGTTACAAAGTGAGCCGTATCAGCCAATATCAGAAGATTTAGTAAGAAAAATCAGTGAACTTTCATTTGTTGAAAAGGAAGATATTATTTATATGGCAAGATCAAATGATGAAGAAAAAAATGAGCGATTTTATCTTGAATCGAAAGGTGAAATAAAACCGGAAGGAAAGTTATATAATTTTTATGAAAAGTTACTAGGTGAGTATCTGCCTATGAGCTTAAGAGGAAATATGTCCATAGGTATTTTCGGCATACCAAAGAATAGATGGGAAACAGAATTAGCCAATTATAACATAATAAGCGGAGAGATAGATGAAGAAAAATTTGCTTCCGGTGATTATATTGTTTATAGAAAAGAAAATTTTGAAAATTTAGCAAGGACATATGGAATCACTTCACAGGCTGATAAGGAAGATATGATTCAAACCGGTGATAGGCTTAACGTATCCTTTTATGATAAGGAAAGGGATTGTTACATCCAGAAAGAATTAACGGTCATGGCAGTCATAGAAAGAGCAAACCAATATACTTCCAGTGATATTTCTTCCTCAATTCTTATTATGCCGGATACTTTATTTAAAGAGATTTATTCGGGATATTCACATATGATAGGAAGTATACAGATTACTGCAAAAGATGATTTATCTAAGGATCAATTTAATCAGATTATGAATGCTGTTAAAGAGGAGCATAGTACTCAACTAATGACAACTTCTAAATATCAGAAGAGCCTGGATGCAGAAAATACAAAAAATACTTATACTTATATCGGTATATTTTTAGTTACTATTCTGAGTATTGTTGGGATTTCCAATGTTGTCAATACGGTATCTGCCGATATCTTTGCACATCGAATAGAATATGCCGCTATGCAATCCATCGGAATGACAAAAAAGCAGTTGTTTAGATTGTTATTGAAAGAAGGAGGAAAGTTTTGTATTTGGGCAGTAATATTAGTAATTCCTCTAGGGAGTGCGGGAGCATATATGATAGCGGGATCTCCCCTTTTCACCGGATTTAATGTGTTTTTATTTGTTGAGTCAATTCTGATTATTGTAATAGTGATGCTTCTTATCTGCGCTGCTTTGGCCAAGATATTAACACAAGTATTAAATAAGAAATCCATAGTTGAAAGATTAAGAGAAATTGAGTAATATGTGAATAAAGTGAGTAAAATCACAGGTATCATGCTAGCATGAATACCTGTGAATTTGACGAACGAACATCATGAGCGCAGGATATATGTCCGTAGCGAATGATGCTTTGTGAGCAATGCTTTGTAAGCAACACAAAGTTCACATGTAAGGTTGAAAAAGGAGTTGAAGATGAAGAAAATTCTAATAGTGGAAGACGACATGATGTTAAATCAAGGTATTGCCTTTGCGCTGAAGCGTCAGGGTTATGAAACATATGCCGCTTTCAGTCTAAAAGAAGTTTCTTCTCTTCTATGTGAACCTTTTGATTTAATGATATTGGATATGAATCTGCCGGATGGGGACGGAAAGTTATTTTTAGAACAGTTCAGAAGAGAAAGCAGGCTTCCTGTTATTATACTGACGGCTCGTGACGGGGAAGAGGATATCATAGACGGCTTCGATGCAGGGTGTGATGATTATCTTACCAAACCATTTTCCATGACAGTACTGATGAAAAGAATCGATGCGGTTCTTAAAAGAACAAATGGGATTGAGGAGGGAAATTACTACTGCAAAGATTTAGTTTACCATAAATTACAAAAAGAATTACAGGTTAAAAATAAGAAGGTAAATCTTACAGCGACAGAGATCCGATTACTGGAATTATTGATAGATAATAAAAATCAAGTTCTTACCAGAGAGCAGATCATTGACAGAGTCTGGGATCAGTTTGAGAATTATGTGGACGATAGAACCCTCAACGTAAATATCAGACGGCTGCGAGAGAAAATAGAAGAAGATCCCAAAAACCCACAATATATTGTTACGGTATTTGGTATTGGATATAAATGGGGTGATGAGTAGTGGGGAATAACCATAAAAGTAATATAAAAACTGCGCTATTGACCGAGCTAATATTGGGAATGTTACTTTTGATTTTCAGCATAATATACCCTCAATGGATTGCTCTAAGCTTTTTCATTATGACAGCAGGCAGTGTAATCATCTTATATGTTTTATATAGCTATATGACAAAACAGTTTAATGATACAATGGAGAAAGTGGATGATACCATTCAAGATTACATCAATGGACAGCCGTCAGAACATTTTGATAAGAATGAAGACTCTCTGTTAGGCAAATTCCAGATGCAGATAAATAGGCTCTATGATATATTATTATCTTACCAAAATAAAGAAAAAGTATTAAGAAGAGAGATAAATAAAAATATAAGTAATCTTACGCATCAAATTAATACACCAATTACCAATATCCAGATGTACAGCAGCTTCTTAAGCCAAGGCAATCTAAATGAAGAGGAGCAGAGGACTTTTATTCAAAATATTAATAGACAGGCTGATAAACTGGGATGGCTGGGTGAGAGTTTCTCGAAGATATCCAGACTGGAAACCGGAATGATAACACTTAATATTGAGAAGAATGAATTATTGTCAGCAATCCTTCCTGCAATCAATCAAGTGACATTTAAGGCGAAAGAGCATCAGAATGAAATTATATTAAAAGGGAAGCAGGCATTAACTGCCTTTTTTGATAAGAAGTGGACCGAGGAAGTGTTTTTTAATCTGCTGGATAATGCAGTCAAATATAGTGACAGAGGAACAGATATTATAATCGAGATGATTCCGTATGAATTATATATCAGGGTGGATGTAAAAAGCGTTGGCATCAACATTTCAAAAGAGGAGCAGACAAAAATATTTCAACGGTTTTATAGAGGAGAACAGGTTAAAATGCAGGAGGGCGTCGGGCTTGGTCTATATATTGTGAGGAAGATTCTAGAGGAAGAGAAAGGATTTATAAAGGTAGAAACTTCCGTTAATAAATCACAAATGAAAGATAGAGAGACAAAATTTTCAGTATTTTTACTAAAAGCTTAATAAGGAAATGAAGGAGCGATATGAAAGATAAATTATTCGTGGAGATTATAAAAGACATGAAAAAGATTTAAATAACTTAGATGTAAGTTCAAAAAAGAGCCTTACAAGAGAAGAAATAAATCAATAC
>CAYXCV010000063.1:0-15115 GCA_964463365.1 uncultured Kineothrix sp. | reverse complement strand
AAACGCAGGCAGGAGATGTGTCTGCTTATATTCCCACGAATGTAATATCCATTACTGACGGTCAGATTTATCTGGAAACAGAAATGTTTAATGCAGGGTTCAGACCTGCTATTAATGCAGGACTTTCCGTATCCAGGGTAGGCGGTGATGCACAGATTAAGGCTATGAAGAAAATAACAGCACCTATCCGTGTGGATCTTGCACAATACAGGGAGTTAGCAGCATTTGCCCAGTTCGGTTCTGAGCTGGATGCGGATACAAAAGAAAAGCTGGGACAGGGCGAACGTATCAAAGAAGTTTTGAAACAGCCTCAATATCAGACCATGCCGGTACAGAATCAGGTAATTATAATCTATATAGCGACTAATAAATATTTACTTGATATTCCGGTAGAAGATATTATTCGTTTTGAACAGGAATTATTTGAATTTTTAGATGCTAAATATCCGGAGATACCAAATAGTATTGCTACGGAAAAAGAAATTTCTGAAGCAACGGATGATGGGCTTAAGAAAGCTATTATAGAGTTTAAGGCGCAGTTTAAAGTTTCTGAGCATTAACAGATACACATAATGTCGGAAAAAGAAAGGAAAAGGTAGTTGTTATGGCCTCAATGAGAGACATAAAAAGGCGTAAAGTCAGTATCCAGAGTACGCAGCAGATTACCAAAGCCATGAAGCTTGTTTCTACTGTTAAACTTCAGAAAGCAAAACAGCGTGCGGAACAATCCCAGGCATATTTTAAATGTATGTATGATACGGTGGTTTCTATGCTTGCAAAAGCAGGAGAGTTAGATCATCCGTATTTAAAACCGGGACATTCCAAGAAAAAAGGCATTATAGTCATTACTTCAAACCGTGGACTTGCAGGTGGATATAACTCCAATATTATAAAACTGATTACAAAGGGAAATCTAAAAAAAGAAGATTTACAGCTATATATAATCGGTAAAAAGGGAAGAGATTCTCTGCAAAAATACGGCTATAGTATTAAGGAAGATTATTCGGAAATGTTGGACGAACCCTTATACTCTGAGGCAATGGAATTAAGTGCAAAAGTGCTGGAAGATTTTACTAACGGAGAAATAGGAGAAATATATTTGGCTTATACCGGATTTAAGAATACGGTGGTTCACAATCCCACCTTGCTCAAGCTGCTTCCTGTAGATATGAAAAACGTAAAGGAAGACACGACCGGGGCAAAAGCACAAATGAACTTTGAGCCCAGTGATGACAGAGCTTTGGATATGATTATTCCTAAGTATATTACCAGTCTGATTTATGGTGGTTTGGTGGAATCGGTGGCAAGTGAAAATGGTGCAAGAATGCAGGCGATGGATTCGGCGACAAGCAACGCGGAAGATATGATAGAAGATTTGACACTGATGTTTAATAGAGCAAGACAAGGCTCCATAACACAAGAGCTTACAGAAATTATTGCCGGCGCCAATGCAATATCAATGTGAAATTTATTATGAAAGGGAAAAGAGATGGCAGATAATAATAAAAGCATAGAAAATGCCGGAAGAATTATTCAGGTTATCGGTGCAGTACTTGATGTTAAGTTTGTAGGCGGAAGACTTCCTGAAATTAATGAAGCTATCAGCATACCTATGAAAGATGGGGGTGAGTTGATCGTAGAGGTATCCCAGCACTTGGGTGATGATACGGTTAGATGTATCGCTATGAGTTCTACCGACGGTCTTGTAAGAGGTATGGAGGCGTTTGCAACAGGAGCTCCTATTACAGTTCCTGTCGGAGAAAATACACTAGGTCGAATTTTCAATGTATTAGGACAACCGATTGATAATAAACCGGCACCCACCGAGGTGGGTTACCAACCGATTCATAGAGAGGCTCCTTCCTTTGAGGAGCAGTCTACCACAACCGAACTTCTGGAGACCGGTATTAAAGTTGTTGATTTATTGTGCCCTTATCAAAAGGGCGGTAAAATCGGATTGTTTGGTGGTGCAGGGGTAGGAAAAACAGTACTTATCCAGGAGCTGATTCGTAATATAGCAACAGAGCATGGCGGGTATTCCGTATTTACAGGTGTTGGTGAAAGAACAAGAGAAGGTAATGATTTATATAATGAAATGATGGAATCCGGAGTTATTGATAAGACAACTATGGTTTTCGGTCAGATGAACGAACCACCGGGAGCGAGAATGCGGGTAGGGTTAACCGGACTTACCATGGCTGAATATTTCCGTGACAAAGGCGGTAAAGATGTTCTTCTGTTTATTGATAATATTTTCCGATTTACACAGGCTGGTTCCGAAGTATCTGCATTACTGGGACGTATGCCTTCGGCGGTAGGGTATCAGCCTACCTTGCAGACAGAGATGGGAGCATTGCAGGAGCGTATTACATCTACAAAGGATGGCTCTATTACATCAGTACAAGCAGTGTATGTACCTGCGGATGATTTAACGGATCCGGCTCCGGCAACAACGTTTGCACATTTGGATGCTACAACAGTTTTATCACGTTCTATCGTAGAACTTGGTATCTATCCGGCTGTTGATCCTCTTGAGTCTTCCTCCAGAATACTGGATCCCCGTATCGTAGGTGAAGAGCATTATCAGGTTGCCCGCGGAGTTCAGGAAATTCTTCAAAAATACAAGGAGCTGCAAGACATTATTGCAATTCTCGGTATGGATGAACTTTCAGAAGAGGATAAAATAGTTGTGTCTCGTGCAAGAAAGATACAAAGATTCTTGTCACAGCCGTTTTTCGTAGCAGGACAATTTACCGGAATGGAAGGTAAATATGTACCGATAACTGAAACAATTCGAGGATTCAAAGAGATTCTTGAAGGTAGACATGATAGCATTCCTGAAAGCTATTTCTTAAATGCCGGGAGCGTGGATGATGTAGTTGCCCGAGTGAAATAAGGGGGGCAAAGTTGATGCAAGATAATAATTTTAAATTAAAAATAATTACTCCGGAACGCGTCTTTTATGAAGGCGAAGTTCACATGATTGAGTTTAATGCAACAGAAGGCGAAGTTGGTATTTATAAGAACCATATCCCTATGACACTAATTATTCGACCGGGAATACTTACAATCTATGAGGAAGAGAGGGCAAGGAATGCGGTACTTCATGCAGGATTTGCTGAGATTCTTCAAGATAAAGTAACTATTCTGGCTGAAATTATTGAATGCCCAGAGGAAATTGACAGGCAGCGAGCGGAAGCGGCAAAAAAGAGGGCAGAAGAAAGAATTCAATCCAAAACCCCAGAAACCGATTTGCTTCGGGCGGAAACAGCACTTCAAAGAGCTATAGCCAGAATACATGTATTACCTTAGATAGAAAGTCAAAAAATGGAAAAATGCATATGATAACATAAAAAATAGTATTTATATAAAGGAAGTTGTCTATGTATAATCAAAGAATATTACCATTTTATATGACATATCCTTTGCCGCTTTATTATCAGGAAGAAGATACGGCACTTAGGGATTTGGAGTACTTACAGCAGATGTATCCAATAGACGCAAAGAGATATCAGAAAATTATTGCCGGTATTTTGGATAAGCTGGATTATGAAGGCAGTATGATATATGATGAATATCCCGACAGATGGCAGATCTACAGACTGTCTCAGAATGTACTAAATCGTATTAAGCGCCAAGAGGAAACAGATAGTAACGAAGCAGCCGGATCAAAAGAGAAATGGGATGCAGTGTCTGATATGGTGCAGATTTTAGTTTGTTATGAGATTTATAAAAGAAGACATAACAATAACCACAATGGGTTTCTAAAGTTTTAGTTGTAGTTTTAGTCTAAACTCAGTAAAATATAGTCATGGCTTAAAGGGCCATGACTATTTTCATTCAATAGGAAAGTGCTCCTATTGAATGAAAATGCTCCGCAATGGATGCACATGACGCGCGAAAGGAAGATGTCACTGAAGTGACCGCGCGTCAGCGCAGAGTTTGCACGCAAACTCTTTCTTATCAATCGGGTAGAATAAGGATGTATATATGAAAGAATTATTGTTAGAGTCAATAAATGAAAATTTAAATAAAATTATCATAAGCAATTCCAGAAACAAGGAAAAAGTGAACAAGGTCAAAATTCGACCTATTATGATAAAAGAAGAGCTTCGCTATCAGGAGACAGCCTTCATCGGGGAACAGGTTTTTCACAAAAATTATGACAGGGATGAAATGATTGGTAGAATTATGACATATATGTCAGAAGATTTCCGGCAGTGTGAAATAGAAACGATGAATTTTAAAGCAACGATTCTTGTAAGTAAGAAAGGAAAACTTACAATTAGCAAAAAGCAAGCAGCAGGTAATGGGGCAAAAGCAGATTTTTCTCATAACAGAACGAAAACATATCTTTTAGAAGAGGGAATACCGGTGCCCTTTCTTATTGATTTGGGAGTACAGACTACAGAAGGAAGAATAATTAAATCAAAATATGATAAATTTAAACAAATCAACCGGTTTTTAGAATTTATAGAGGATATTCTGCCCACACTTTCTAAAGATAGAAAAATTAAAATCATAGATTTTGGATGTGGAAAGTCATATCTGACATTTGCTATTTATTATTATATGACAGTTCTTAAGAAACTTGACGTGCAAATCATTGGTTTGGACTTAAAGAAAGATGTGATAAAGCACTGTAATGAATTATCAGAAAAGTATGGCTATGATGGAATAAAGTTTTATGAGGGTGATATCAGCAGCTTTGATTATATAGAAGAAATTGATATGGTGGTAACTTTACATGCTTGCGATACGGCAACTGATTATGCACTGGCAAAAGCAGTAAATTGGAAGGCTAAGGTTATTCTGTCGGTTCCCTGTTGTCAGCATGAAGTAAATAAACAGATTACAAGCATAGAATTAATGCCGGTACTAAAATATGGCTTAATAAAAGAGAGAATGTCGGCACTTATCACCGATGCGGTTCGTGCTAATATGTTAGAAGAACAGGGATATGAAGTGCAGATATTGGAATTTATTGATATGGAACATACGCCCAAGAATATATTAATCCGTGCGGTAAAAAGGCAGGATGGAAATGCTGGGAAAAAAGACACAAAGGTACAGATAATGACAGAGTCATTAGGGATTGAAACTACTTTACAAAAGTTATTGAAATAGAATAGGAATAGAGTGATGAAAAAGACAGTAATAAAATGCTTATATTTGGCAGCAGTATTTTTTATATCACTGTTTCTGTCCAGTGTGGTAATGAATAAAGGCAATACCGACATGACAGCAGAAATGGGTCAGGTTTCCTATCCGGTCATTCACATGAAGATAGGAAACAGAGAAGTGAATAGCTTACATGGATACCGGCACAGTATGCAGTGCAGTTATCAGAGAGACAATATTACTCCCCTTGCCGATGGAAGGAAAATCAGCATTACAGTAAATAAGTGGGGGCAGAGTATAGAAGGGCTGACCTTTGAAGTAAGAAGTATTGATGGAAGCAGGTTGGTGGAAAGTACAGAAATTATAGATTATGATGAAAATGATGATACCATAAAGGCAACTTTTTCAATCAAAGACCTGATTGAAGACGGTGAGGAATATATGCTTGTTTTTCTGCTGAAAAATGGCTCAGGACAGACAATTCGTTATTACACCAGAATCATACAGACGGATGAATATTATGTAAACGAAAAGGTCGATTATGTTCTGGATTTCCATAGAAGGACTTTTCATAAGGAACAGGCTAAGGAACTGACCAAATACTTGGAATCTAATGCTGACGGAGATAATACCACCTATAGTAAAGTTACAATACACAGTAGTTTTAAGCAGATAACCTGGGGGGATCTTGCCGTAGAAAAGGTGACAGAGCCTCAGGTAACATTAAAAGAGTTAAATACACAGACGGCATCCATAGAGCTTGACTATATGGTTTCTATCATAGAGGGAAAACAGACCAGACTGTATACAGTAAAGGAATTTTATCGCATCCGTTATACATCTGACAGAATATATTTATTAGACTTTGAAAGAACAATGAAGCAAATCTTTGATGCCAATGCCAGTGCCTTTACCGGTAATAAAATTGATTTAGGCATTCATTTGGCAGAAGATATCACACTGGTAGAAAGCGATGGAGGTAATGTATTTGCTTTTACTGACGGCAGTAGATTGTATTGCTACAATGTGAATGATAATAAACTCTCTTTATTATTTAGTTTTTATGATGATAATTATCAAGATGAAAGAGAAACATGGAAAAAGCATCAAATTAAAATATTAAGTGTGGACGAAGCCGGTAATGTTAAATTTACAGTATATGGATATATGAATCGCGGAAGACATGAAGGAGAAGTCGGAATATCGGTATATAATTACAGCGGTCTTTTAAACACGGTGGAAGAACTTGTTTTTATACCAAGTGACAGATCCTATGAAATACTGAAAGCAGAGATTGAACAGCTTTCCTATATCAATAAATCTGATATATTCTTTTTTATGCATCACAGAGCCATCTATGCAGTTAATCTCGCAAATAGAATGGGAGAGATTATGGTTTCTGACTTAAAAGAGGAAAGTTATGAAATATCGGATTCAAGCAAAATGGTAGTTTGGCAGGTAGAGGACAATCTATATTCAACTAAAAAATTAGTATTAATGAATCTTAATACCAAACAAAAAACAGAAATAGAGGCAGGTACTGATGAATATATTAAACCACTGGGTTTTATGGAAGAAGACTTAATCTATGGATTAGCCAAATCCAAAGACGTGGTTAGGGATAATACTGGAAATGTGCTGTTTCCAATGTACCTTGTAAATATAGAAAATGAAGGCGGTGATATATTAACATCTTACAGCCAGGAAGGGATGTATATCATAAGCAGTGAAATCCGTGATAATCAGATTAGTTTACAACGATTGGAAAAAGACGAAGAAACAGGCATATATACGGAAACCTCCAACGATCAAATCTTAAACACGAAGTCTGAGACAACCGGAAATAATTTGATAGAAGTGGTTCCTACTGAGAAATATGAGAAGATAGTACAGATTGCAATTAAGAAAAATATCGAAACTAAGACATTAAAAGAGCTTACCCCCAAGGAAGTGCTGTTTGAAGGCGGAAGAACCATAACGCTCAAGGAGAGCGAGTCAGAGATACCTAAATATTATGTTTATGGTAAGAATGGAGTAGAGGGCATATTTACGGATGAAGGAAATGCAGTTAATCTCGCCTATGAAAAATCAGGGGTAGTGGTCAATGAGAGCGGTTCCTATGTTTGGATTCGAGGTAACTTAAGTTTGAAAAACCAGATTATGGCGATTAAAGGATTAGGTATCACAGAGGAAAAAGATAGCCTCGCCATTTGTCTGGATACTATTTTGAAATATGAAGGCATTATGCGCAATACGGAATATTTACTAAATCGTGGTGAAAATATTTTAGATATCTTAAATGAGAATTTAAATAACGCACAAATTTTGGACTTAACAGGCTGCAGCCTGAGTTCCATCTTATATTATATCAATAAGGACATTCCTGTGCTGGCCACATTAAATGATGGAAATGCAGTTTTGATTGTTGGTTTTAACGAACTTAACGTAGTGATTATGGACCCTCTTACAGGTATTGTTGAGAAAAAAGGAATGAATGATTCGAAACAGATGTTTGAGGAAAATGGAAATCGATTTATTACGTATATAAAGAATGAGTAACTTAAATCGCCGCATATATGCGATTTGCAACCAATAGTTGCGGCATCTCAAACTAGAATTGGTAGAGCAACCGAGGATAAATTTCTATAATGAGCACAAGAAGTTAAGGAAATGACATCTGGAAATTTTCGGATTGATGTTTAATTAAAAGGAGAAGATTTATGAATATTGAAATTGCAAATCGGTTAGTTAATTTAAGAAAGAATAACAATCTTTCTCAGGAGGCACTGGCGTCAAAGCTTGGAATCAGTCGGCAGGCAGTCAGCAAATGGGAACGGGCTGAAGCCTCTCCGGATACAGATAATCTGATTCTGCTGGCAAGACTGTACGGAGTATCACTGGACGATTTATTAAAGACGGAGGACGAAATCCCTGTATCTGTCAGCAGCAATAGTAATGAGGGCGAAGAGAATACAAGTCAGGATGATTCTCCGGAATATGTACATGTGGGTCTTGGTGGAGTCCATGTAAAGGATAAGGATGGCAGTGAAGTACATGTAGGCTGGGATGGCATTCATGTGGATGAGAAAAAGCGCGGTGATAATGTCCATATAGATAAAAACGGAGTTTATGTGAATGGTGAAAAATATGATAAGGAATGGTTTACCCAACACAATCATTTCCCATTTGCATTACTGATAACAGTTTTATATCTATTCATCGGAATCTTTTTCAGTGCATGGCATCCGGGCTGGATGTTATTCCTACTAATTCCACTGTGGCACAGTTTTATCTCAGCAGTGAAGCGTAAAAATGCGCATATTTTTTCATATCCAGTGGTAGCAACTATTGTGTTTTTATTTGTGGGCTTCTTTTTCGGAGCGTGGCACCCGGGATGGGTAGTATTCCTTACAATCCCTTTATATTATGCATTTGTTTCTTATTTTAAAGGCGTATGGAAAGAAAGAGAATATGAGGATTCTTCCTATTATGATAACCATGAGGAGGAATAGAATATGAGGAAGAGGATTGGTATGTTTGTTTTTATATGTGCAGCATTATGCATTTGTGTGATATCTGTTTACTATGCCCGTGTACATAATCATGGCTCATTTAATCTTTCATTTGGAGGGATAATAAAATTGCAGAATACTAAGGAATTTCCAATAAAGGATATAAATAGTATTCATATAAAATATAATTCTGAGGAGATTATTTTTATGCAAGGTCAATCGGATAAGATTGTCATTGAAGAATACTTCGGAACAAGTAGAAAAAATAATAAAACACAAATGGAGATGATAGATGGGGCGCTCCATATACGCAGTAACCCTGCGATAACGTTCTATTTGTTTAGCTTTGAAAGCGAAAAAGTTAAGATATATCTTCCCAAGGATTATGCAGGTAGTATAGATGCAGAAACAAGCAGCGGGAATATCAAAACAGAAATGAATCTTACATTGGATGAGTTTAGAGCCAAAACAAGCAGTGGGAATATTAAATGCAATGAAATAGAAGCATCTTTCATTCAAGCAGAGGCTTCCAGCGGAAATGTCACGATAGAAAAGGCGCAAGGAAAACGCGAGTTTGCTACCAGCAGTGGGGAAGTTCGTATTAAGGACGGAGCAGGAGACACGAAAGCTACCGCTTCCAGTGGTAATATAAAGATTCACAATGCTTCCGGAGGAATGAGGGCATCAGCCTCCAGCGGTAATGTGACCATAGATTTTGTACAAATAAAAGGTACTGTTGAAGCAATGGCAAAGAGTGGAAATGTTACATTGGAAATCCCAAGTGACAGTGAATTTTCCTATGAAGGAACGGTATCCAGCGGTAGTATCACAACAGATTTCGATGATATTCTTTTTTATAATAAAAAGGGAAATGAAGCCAAAGGAACGTATGGAAACGGTAATGATACTTTAATAATAACAGAAACTAAAAGCGGTAATACCAAAATAAGATTTAGATCATAAAGCTATAAAAATAGTATATAGTATAGTACTAAACAGAAAGGAAGTGTAACTCTCACGAGCTATACTTCCTTATAAAATTCCTTACTGATTGAAGATGCGATCCTTGTACTTTTCCAGAGTCAACAGTAGTAGCATACCGAGAATTCCACAGGAAATAATTTCCCCCACGGTGACCGTAATAAAAGAGAACCACAAGGGTCTGATTCCGTAAGCGTAAAGAAGTACAAGAGGAACCACAATCATATTAGCTACAATTGGCGGTATTGGTGCGAGCCACTTATATTTACGCAGCTGATAGGTAAAGATAGCACCTATAAGAGTAGCAAGACTTCCGAATATAATATCAGGAAGTGCGCAACCGGTTAAGATATTGCTTAATAAGCAACCGATAAATAATCCGGGAATGGCAGCCGGGGTAAAATAAGGCAGAATGGTGAGCGCCTCAGAGAAACGGACTTGTATCGAATAATTTGCAAGACCGAAAGCGTTGGCAATAAAAGTAAGCACAACGTAGACAGCGGCAATCATGGCCGCTTGAACAATAAGTACTGTTTTTTTGTTCATATGAAATTATCTCCTTTAGTTTTGTTTTACGTGAGGAAGGTCTCGAACTCACGATTTATTATGCCCTTTAGACCTTGGTTTTGTGGGCTTTTGCAACGAATGATAGTATATAATAAAAAGAAGTAAAAATCAAGCACTACTTAGTTTTTACAAAATAGCCCCATTTTCCGCAAGGATAAGGGGCTATAATTATACATAAACAGCATGCTTTACTAGTTTACCAGCTTTAAGTATTTAATAATTTATCAATTTCATCTGTCATTTGATTAATGGTTGTTACCTGTTCTATCATTTGAGCGATATCCTCAATGTTACTTTCAACCATTTTTGAAATATTAGAAAATTCTTGATTTTCCTGGAGGATACTACTTGCAATATCTTCACTAATTGTTATAGTACTATGAATAACCTCTGACTGTTTAGTGTGAGCATTTTCCATTTGCTTAATATCATTGATGGATTGATGCAGCAGTGCTATCATCTCGTGAAGCCCACTAAAAACTTTGATAAAGGATTCATTTTGCAAGGCAAGCTTTTGTGAATTGTCTTCTACAAAGTTTGTCATTTCATGGACGTTTTGCTGAACCCTTCCGATGACCTCTTGTACATCTATTAAAGATTCTTTTGTGCTGTTGGCCAGATTACCCACCTCAGTTGCAACCACTGCAAAACCTCTTCCGGCTTCTCCGGCCCTTGCTGCTTCAATGGAGGCGTTAAGAGCGAGTAAATTCGTAGATGAGGAGATGTCATTAATTAATTGTAAGGTACCATCAATCTCTTGTACCGCATGGCTAAGTTTTTCCGCAACTAAACTGGTTTCGTTGGTAGAAGATACGACAGCATCGTTAATTTGCTGTAAAGAATCTATTAATTTTTCATTTTCTTCTGATTTGCCAAGTAGTTGCAGAGAGGTTTTTTCTACCTTATCTACAGTCTCATTCACCTCAGCTCCCCACTTGCGTAATTCATTGAGGTGAGATACACTCTTATCTGATTTCTCACTTAATAAATTACTATTTTGCAGGAGCGTATCACTGGTTGTCGCTAACTGCTCGGAAGAAGTACTTTCACTGTCTGCAATCTGAGATAAGATTACTCCCGCTGACAATAAATTTTCTGAAAGCCCCTTTGCAGCCGTAAGAATATTTTGTACGCGATTGTTATTCGCTTCCAATTCATCTTTTTTAGCATTCACAAGAAAATGAGTCATGAAGAAAATAAATAAACTGATTCCGACTAAAGATAACAGAATTCCAACCAGACACATGATGACATCAGAAATAAAAAGGTTATCTTTGATCGGTAGATTATTACCAATTAAAAACCACGAAACAATTAAAGATACAGTACATATAATTCCATCTGCTATAACCAGCTTTAGATCCAGGAAGAAACCAACTAAAATAATAAAGAAGAATAAAAAGCCCCAAAAAGTTCTGGAAGGCACCATGTATATTATGTAATTCCATTGAATGGCAACAACTATCGCTGTAAATATTTTACCAATGCGCAATCGCCCTTCTTTTAAATATCCATTTTCCATGGATGTCTTAACCAGAAATATTGCAAAAATAAAAAATAAAACATCCATAATGTCAAAAATGATTAGTGCAGTCCAAGATATTTTAATAAGGCCTACAATATTCATAAATGTATACAATGATGCGGCACACATGGCCGCACTTACCAATGTAATAATTCCCCATTTGTAAACTGCTGCTAAATAAGCATCAATTGCTGTTTTTTTGTTATCCATACTCTATCCTCCGATTCTATGTTATTAAAATCTTACTAGAAAAAGCAAAAAAAATCAATGTTTATAGTGCAACTTGTTTAAACTTGGTGTATTTTGTTGTTTATTGTTTTAATCTATCGTCTTCTTGGTAAGCCACACATCGGAACGGTAGCGCAGATAGAAAATCACTGTCCTTACCGCCCATTCAATGCCCATACATATCCAAACTCCCCGGACACCCATGCCAAGAGGAATCGCGAATAAATAGCCCAGTCCCACACGAATTACCCACATAGTAATAAGGGATATTAAGGAACTGAAATTGGCGTCCCCGGCGGAACGCAGAACACAGGGCATAATGTTGGATACGGACCAGAAAAACGGCATTGGTACAACAGCAATGAATATTAATTGATAGATTAAGGCTAACGTGTCCGCCGGTGCATGATAGAGATTAAGTATCAGAGGCATGAACGGAAGTAGTATGATTAGGAATAAAACGACAATAAAAGTACCAAGCCAGATCATCTTGGAGCCATAATGTTTAGCCAGTGCTTTGTCACCGGAACCGATACATTGACCGATTATAGTAATCGAGAGAGTGCTGACACCCAATCCAGCAGCATAAAGGATATTAAAAGCAGAGGAAGCAATCGCGTTAGCTGCCACACTAATAGTACCTAACTGCACAATATAGGTCTGTACCAGCATACCGCCTCCATTGAAGAATAACTGTTCCAAGGCAAGAGGAATCCCTATTCTAAAAATAAATTTTAAAATAGCTAAATCTATATGAAAAATATCCTTTATATAGATACGGAAAATATTCTTAGGTCTCATTAACAGATAAACAGCAATACTTCCACCGATGATACGGGCCAGAATCAGGGATAGTATGGTACCCATAATATCAAGATGAAGTACATTAATAAAAATCAAGCTTGCAAATAAATGAAACAGATTAATAATAATAGTAAGCCGTAAGCAGATCTTAGTTTCTCCCAGTCCACGAAAAATAGCAAAGGAGCCCATATAAAAAGAATGGAAGATAAGGGAAAGGGATACACCCATAAGGTAGGTGATAGCTTTCTCTTTAATGACAGGACTTGCTGATGCAAATAAAGTATGTACGAAAGGATTGGCAAAGATGATTAAAAGAATGCATAAAAAAGCAGCAGATAGAGTTGTGGCAAGCATAACTTGTCCGGCAGATGTACGCATTTTCTCCGTGTTTCCTCTACCTTTATACTGTGCAACCACAACAGTACCACCTGCCGCGATAGCATTAAAAATAGCATAAAACATCATATACAAAGGGGTGACAAGACTTACCGCAGATACCGAGTCCTGACTGGAGGAACTTATCATTGCAGTGGTCAGCATCATAATAATAAAAACAAAAAATTGATCTAAAATCAGGGGAAGAAGCATAGAAAAAATGTCCCCATAAGAAAACTGACTACTGCTAAGATGTTTTTTAAAAAATAAATCAGCCTTTGCAATCAATTTAATTCTCCATTTTTATATCTTTTAACGATTTTTTGGATACGTTCATTAGGATTAAGTAAATCGCTGATGGATGCGTCATGGTTTAATGTATCAATAAGATAGGCGATGTATTTACTCATATCACAATCGATATACCATTCACGGGAAAGTAGTTCAGGTGTTTGGTATATTAAGTTAGTAGTAAGGACTTTATCAATGATTCCATCTTCATATGCCTTATCAAAACTTTTAAGTCCATTTGTGAAAAGACCAAAGGTAGTGCAAATAAATACACGATTTGCCTTACGTTTTTTTAATTCGGAAGCTACCTCCAGAGCACTTTCGCCGGAGGAAATCATGTCATCTATAATTACCATATCCTTGCCTTCCACACTGGTTCCTAAGAACTCATGTGCGACAATGGGATTTCTTCCGTCGATAACTGTTGTATAATCTCTTCTCTTATAGAACATTCCCATGTCCAGACCCATTACGTTGGCCATATAGATAGCACGACCCATTCCGCCTTCATCCGGGCTGATAACCATCATGTGATCCGAATCAAGTTCAAGACCTTTTACGTGGTGAAGGATACCTTTTACAAATTGATAAGTTGGCTGTACTGTTTCAAATCCATGAAGAGGAATCGCATTCTGAACTCTTGGATCGTGAGCATCAAAGGTTATAATATTGTCAACTCCCATAGCGACCATCTCTTGAAGCGCCAGTGCACAATCCAGAGACTCTCTGGTAGTTCTCTTATGCTGCCTGCTTTCATATAGGAAAGGCATAATAACAGTGATTCTTCTTGCCTTACCTCCCACCGCAGCTATAATACGCTTCAGATCCTGATAGTGATCATCCGGTGACATGTGATTTTCATGACCGCACAAAGAATAGGTTAAGCTATAATTTGCCACATCAACCAAAAGATAAAGGTCGGTACCGCGAACCGATTCAAGGATAATACCCTTTGCTTCACCGGAACCGAAACGGGGAACCTTTGCTCCTAGTATATAAGAGTTGCGCTGATAACCTGCAAATGCAAGAGAATCTGTATGCTCATTTTTACGTTCAGTTCTCCATTTTACCAGATAGTAATCGACTTTTTCCCCCAAATTTTTACAGCCTTGTAAAGGTATCATACCGAGAGAACCGACGGGGATGGTTTCTAAATTTCTTTTTTCTTCACGTTTTGCCATGAAAAAATCCTCACTTTCTATTGTGCAAGTATATGATCTAAATCAGAGTAATGGTTATGTTATACATTTGATTTATGTAACTTTTTGTATATCCGGATATCCTGTCCGGAAAATTTACATATCTCATAATTACTGGTAACTCTTGAAAATATTCTATCCGAATACCGATTTCTTAAATCCTCCAACGAAAGATTCGTAGAAATAATGGTAGACTTTTTCCTTAAATGCCTTTCATTTAGACAAGAAAATAACTGGGAAGTTACAAAGTTATTGGTCAACTCGGTTCCCAGATCATCAATTATTAATAAGTCGCATTTATAAAGATCCTCATATAATTCGTGAAGCTCCTCTTTGTTCTTATAATCAAAAGAATATTGAGATAACGTTTCAAAAAAACCAGAAGCACTGAAATAAATCACAGAATATCCATTTTCTATCAGCTCTTTTGCAATACAGCCTGATAGGAAGGATTTGCCCGTACCCACTGTACCATAAAAAAATAAATTGTGGTAGTCAATATTAAAATTTTT
>CAYXCV010000062.1:11286-15245 GCA_964463365.1 uncultured Kineothrix sp. | reverse complement strand
AAACATCCAAAGACCAGCTCTGAGTGACCCTAATCCGGTCCGGTGAAACCGTTATCATCGAATGAAGAGGCTTTGCTTTATGCAGAGCAATAAGGGTGGAACCGCGTTAAGACATTTACGTCCCTTACATTGTAGACACAATGTAAGGGACTTTCTGCGCTTATGCCCACTCCCACTAACAACCCAATTAAGGAGGAAACGATATGAATAAAATGTTGGAAAAATGGAATACGATACAAGAAGTAATGGAAGAAATGAAAACAATGAAAAAAAAGGAATACTTCTTAACATTAGCAGTTTTCATACTATTTGGACTTGTAATCGGTATGTTAATATCACCTAAGAAAAGAGTGGTACTTGGAAGTTTTAATGGTAATAACAACGGCTACGGCAGCGCTGATGAACAGTATGATGACTGTGATTGTTACGACGACTGCTGTTGTGATGAAGATTAATGGGAGATATAAGTAAATGAAAATAACATTAAAAGACGGAAGCTGTAAAGAATATGCAGCACCAATGAGTATTATTGACATCGCGGCTGATATCAGTGAAGGACTGGCAAGAGTAGCCGCAGCCGGAGAAATAGATGGTGAAGTGGCTGATTTAAGAACGGTGATAGATAAAGATTGCAGCCTTAATATTTTAACGGCGAATGACGTAGAAGGAATTCGTGTAGTAAGACATACGGCTTCCCATGTTCTGGCAGAAGCAGTAAAAAGATTATACCCCGATGCAAAGCTTGCCATAGGACCAAGTATCGATACCGGCTACTACTATGATTTTGAACACGAGCCTTTTGCAAGAGAAGACCTTGATAAATTAGAAGCAGAGATGAAAAAGATTATCAAGGAAGGGAAAAAATTGGAGAAGTTCACACTTCCTCGTGAAGAAGCTATTAAGTTCATGGAAGAAAAAGAGGAGCCTTATAAGGTAGAGCTGATTAGAGATTTGCCGGAGGATGCTGAGATTTCCTTCTATCAACAGGGTGACTTTGTGGATTTGTGTGCGGGTCCTCATTTAATGAGTACAAAGGGAATCAAAGCCTTTAAGCTGATTTCTTCTTCCGGTGCTTATTGGAGAGGCAGCTCAGATAATAAGATGCTTCAAAGAATATATGGTACCGCATTTAATAAGAAAGATGAACTGGCGGATTATTTGGAGTACCTTGAAAATATTAAGAAACGTGACCACAATAAATTGGGTCGGGAAATGGAGATTTTTGCAACTGTTGATGTTATCGGACAGGGACTTCCTCTGCTGATGCCAAAAGGTGCAAAAATGATTCAAACATTGCAAAGATGGATTGAAGATGAGGAAGAAAAACGTGGTTATATGAGAACGAAAACTCCTCTTATGGCAAAAAAAGAATTGTATGTCATTTCCGATCACTGGGATCACTATAAGGAAGGCATGTTTGTGTTAGGTGACGAGAATGATGAAAACTCTGAAGTTTTTGCACTTCGCCCTATGACTTGCCCTTTCCAGTACTATGTATATAAACAGAGTCAGAAATCTTATCGGGATCTGCCTTGCCGCTATGGTGAAACTTCCACACTTTTCAGAAATGAGGATTCCGGGGAAATGCACGGACTTACTCGTGTGCGTCAGTTTACCATATCAGAAGGTCATTTGATTGTACGTCCGGATCAATTAGAGGAAGAGTTCAGAGGCTGTGTGGATCTTGCTAAATATTGTATGACAACGTTAGGGCTACAGGATGATGTAACTTACCAGCTTTCTTTATGGGATCCGGATAAACCGGAGAAATATCTGGGAACGGAAGATATGTGGAATCAGGTGCAGGATGCGATGCGTACTATTCTAGGTCACATCGGAATTGAATATACGGAAGAAGTAGGCGAAGCTGCTTTCTACGGACCGAAGCTTGATATTCAGGCAAAGAATGTCTATGGAAAAGAAGATACGATGATTACCATTCAGCTTGATATGTTCTTAGCGGAACGCTTTGATATGACATTTGTAGATAAAGACAGCGAGAAAAAACGCCCCTATATTATTCATAGAACTTCTCTGGGATGTTATGAAAGAACATTGGCATGGCTTATTGAAAAATATGAAGGCAAATTCCCCACATGGTTATGCCCGGAACAGGTGCGTGTTCTACCTATATCAGAAAAATATGAGGCATATGCATATGAAGTTGAAGCGAAGCTAAAAGATAATGGAATACTTGCAACGATAGATAACCGTTCAGAGAAAATAGGCTTTAAAATTCGTGAAGCAAGGCTTGATAAGCTTCCTTATATGCTGGTAGTAGGGCAAAAGGAAGAAGAGGATAAAACAGTTTCAGTCAGAAGCCGCTTTGCAGGCGATGAAGGCGTTAAGGCACTTAATGATTTTATAGATCAAATCTGTAAGGAAATCAGAACAAAAGAAATTCGCAAAGAAGAGACATGAAGAAGAAAACTTATATTGCAATTGATTTAAAATCTTTCTATGCTTCCGTGGAATGCATAGAGAGAAGCCTTGATCCGCTAACCACAAATCTTGTGGTAGCGGATGTAAGCCGTACTGAAAAAACCATCTGTCTTGCTGTCTCACCTTCTCTCAAAGCATACGGTATTTCCGGCAGGGCGAGGCTATTCGAGGTTATACAGAAGGTTCGGGAAGTAAATACACAGAGACTGAGAAATGCACCGGGACGTACCTTTTCCGGGGCATCCTTTCATGATATGGAAGTGAAATCATCGCCGGAACTGGCTTTGGATTATATTGCGGCTACCCCTAGAATGGCTCATTATATAGAGTACAGTACACGGATTTATAATATCTATTTGAAATATGTAGCTCCTGAAGATATGCACGTATATTCCATTGACGAGGTATTCATGGATGTAAGTGATTATCTCAGTACTTATCAGATGTCCGCACGTGAACTTGCAACAAAAATGATTCAAGATGTTCGAAACACTACGGGTATTACCGCAACGGCGGGAATTGGGACAAACCTATACCTGTGTAAGATTGCTATGGACATTCAGGCAAAGCATATTTCGGTGGATCAAAACGGTGTTCTGATTGCAGAATTGGATGAAATGAGTTATCGGCATTTGTTGTGGACGCACCAGCCACTTACAGACTTTTGGCGTGTTGGTAGAGGATATGCAAAGAAGTTGAAGGAACAAGGACTTTTTACTATGGGGGATATTGCAAGATGCTCCCTCGGTGAGCCTGGCGATTATTACAACGAAGATTTACTGTATAAGATGTTTGGTATCAACGCAGAGCTGTTGATCGATCATGCCTGGGGATGGGAACCATGCACAATTGCTGATGTGAAAGCTTATAAGCCCAGTACAAACAGTATCGGAACAGGACAGGTATTGCAATGTGGCTATTCTTTTGATAAGGCAAGGCTGGTGGTTCGGGAGATGACTGATTTATTGTCGCTGGATCTGGTGGAGAGAAGCCTTGTGACAGACCAGCTTGTACTGACGGTTGGATATGATATTGATAATCTGTCAGACCCGGATAGAAGGAAATCATATCGTGGTCAGGTTACTACCGACCGCTATGGACGTTCTGTTCCAAAATCTGCCCATGGCACAATAAATCTTGAGAAACCAACATCCTCCACCAAGCAAATGCTGGATGCCATTACAGAGTTGTTTGAAGGGATTGTTGATAAAAACCTTTTGGTACGAAGAATTAATATCTCTGCAAATCACGTGGTGGATGAGTCAACCTTGCAAAAGAGCGATAGTTTTGAACAGCTCAACCTCTTTACGGACTACGCCGTGGAACAAGCGAAAAAAGAAGAGGAAGAAGCAGAACTTGCAAGAGAGAAAAAGGTACAGAAAGCAATGCTGGAGATTAAACAAAAATACGGAAAGAATGCTGTTATAAGAGGTATGAATTTGGAAGAGGGAGCTACTACGATGCTCCGGAACAGGCAGATAGGAGGGCATAAAGCATATGAAGACATATGATGACAT
>CAYXCV010000062.1:0-11186 GCA_964463365.1 uncultured Kineothrix sp. | reverse complement strand
GCTCCGGAACAGGCAGATAGGAGGGCATAAAGCATATGAAGACATATGATGACATTATACATCTGCCGCGCCATGTTTCTTCCACCCACCCTCATATGTCAGTGATTGACCGGGCAGCTCAGTTTTCCCCGTTCGCGGCATTGACCGGGTATAATGCAGCCATCAAAGAAACTGAAAGACAGACTGATGAGAGAGTAGAACTGGACGAATATGTGAAAGACTCTTTGAAGAATAGACTGCAAATCATAGTGGATAAGATAAAAGAACATCCTCCAATCGCAGTCACTTATTTTCAGCCGGATGAAAAAAAGGATGGCGGCTCTTACGTTACTGTGGCGGGGAGGGTTAAAAAGATTGACCTATATACAAGAATTCTTGTTATGATGGATGGAAAAATAATTCCTATTGATGATATAATTGGTATTGATGGGGAAATCTTTGTAATAAATTAGCAATGAATAAAAGGAACATACTTCGCAATGAGAACTATACTTATGAGTCGGGATAATATTATGGATAAAATAAAGAAATTAAAGTATATGGAATGGATAGGAATTCTGCTGCTGGGTATCACCATGATACTGGCAGCAGTATCCATTCGGTTTTGTTTTAGCAGTGATATCTGGTATGATGAGTTATTTACTATGGGTCTGACGGGACATTCCTTTCAAGATATGATAGGCTACACGGCTCGGGATGTACATCCGCCGTTTTATTATATTTATGTAAAAGTGATACGGGACATACTTGCATTGTTTGGTATAGCGACGGGCACGGCACATGCAGTTATAGTAAGTAAAATTTGTTCTGTGATTCCTTTTATGCTTCTTATTCTATATGCTTTGACAAAGATAAGGAAGAACTTTGGTTTACTGACAGCCGGTATCTTTACCTTTTGTATTGTTACGATGCCCCAATTATCGCAGTTTACCACAGAAATTAGAATGTATAGCCTGGCTCTTTTCCTGGTAACTGCGGCTTTTCTCCATGCCTATGAGATTATAAAAGAAGAAAAAACAAAAGATTTTATATACCTAACGATATACGGATTACTTGCGGCGTACACACACTATTTTGCCTGCGTAGCTATTGCTATGGTTTATCTCTACATATTGTTATGGAATATCTGGACAGGCAAATATAAAAAAATACTTAAAAAGTGGAGCGTCTGTGTGGGAATATCCGTTCTTGCCTATATTCCGTGGATGTATACGCTAATAACACAAGTTTCCCAAGTCAAGGAAAACTATTGGATTTTACCGCTTACGTTTAGAAGCATCGGAGGCTGTGTGAAATTTCTTTTAAAGCCGTCTTTTTTAAATGATAAATGGAATGTTGTAATTGCAGTACTTCTTTTTACTATTTATGCTGCAGCAGTTATTTATTCCTTGTGGAAAAACAGACAAGAGGATAAGGAAGCCGATTGCAGGCAAAAAGATGGATTTGCATTGGGTGGTCTGCTGGTTCTTGCCGGACTTGTTATGTTTGGATTTGCTGCTTCTATCCTGATTCGTCCGGTGTTTATTTATCGATATATGCTGCCGGCAATGGGATGCTTCTGGCTCTGCTTTGCAATTGTTATCAGTCGTTTACTTACGAAGAAAATTATGTTTATTGCAATTATGCTTCTTCTTTTAGCTGTTGGTATTACCGACTATAAGAGCTTTATAAAGGAAGAAACGTGGAAAAAGGAACAAATGGATCTAACAGTCAGCGAACTTAAACAAATAGGTTCAGAAGATGTGGTGGTATTTAATTTTAACCAAATGCAAGGTACACTAGGCTATTATCTTTCCAATGAGTCCTATTTGTGGATGGAGGAGCCTGAGGACTTAATATACGAAATGTTTGGCAATAAGTATTGCGTGATGTCAGCGGAAGAGATAAAAAATTGGCTGGCACAGGATAGAAAGGTCTGGTTTGTAGGAAGTGGTAATGCAAGAGAGAATCTGATTGAGGAATGGGAAAATGAAGGCATTACTGCGGCAGAAAAGGCTACCTGCCTTTTAGAAAGATATTGGTTCAATCTTTATGAATTAAATTTGGAAAAATAAGGTTCTATCCCAGTATATTATCTAAATTTTAAGCCATACTATTTATGAAAATATATATTTCCTGACAGGAGGTTAATGATGGCGAATTTAGATTGTACGGTGGATAGTTGTGTTTATAACAAAAGTGAATGTTGCTGCAAAGGCGATATTATGGTAGGAGGTAAACATGCTCATAATGAGGATGATACCTGCTGTGAAAGTTTTTCAGAAAGAAGAGGGGACTCTTATATCAGTGCATTAGAGCATCCCAGTAAGACAATCAGTATAGATTGTGAAGCAACAAAATGTAAATATAACAGCAGCTATAAATGTTATGCGGAACATGTGGATATTAAAGGCGGCGAAGCCAATGATTGCAGAGAAACAGCATGTGCCACGTTCGAAGAAAAATCAAGTTAATTTTAAAAAAAAGAATCCTTTACGGTATATTATATTGTAAGGGATTCTTTATAATTTCGTGGAAATCATTGTAGCATGTGAATAAAAGCCACTTATAATATCGTATAATTGTGTAATTGTTACAAAAATATTAAATTTATTACTTTTCTACTTGCATATAAGATGAGCTTTCTCTATAATAATAACGGAGTGTTATACATTGTGTTACATAATATGAGGCATAGGAGTCAGAAATGAAAAATAAGAAAATTGCTGTGGCAGCAGCAATCGGTTCAATAGTAATATTAACATTTTGCGGAACAGTTGCAGCAAATACTGTTTTTGCTGCTGAGGAAGTAGTTGTTATAACGGATGCAAATTCAGAAACTGCATTATGGGCAGATACGGAAGCAGATGTTTTGAAAGTATTTAAAAATGAAAAGTATAAGGATACAGACTGCACAATGATACTGCCAACAGGGTATATCCCAAGTGACAGTGTAAAAGGAATGTATATTTCAGAACGTAATCCTATCGACTCATCAAATATATATTATTCGGTTTCAGATAATTTAGATGCGAAAGCTTTAAGAACAGCAATGGCTACGGATGTTTATAAAGAAAAAGTCGAGAAAAAGTTTAAAGAAGCTTATGGAGCTGAGACTTCTATTACCTCTTATGAATTGGAAAATACAGAAGTAGATGGATGTCCTGCGTACAAGATTAGGCTTTCCTGTTCCATGGATGATATGATTATGGAGCAGCTTATATTTGTAATTGCGGCAGACAAGGTATATACGATTACTTATTCTCAGTCATCGGATGATGATAAAATGGAGGAATTTGAGAAGAGTGCCAAGTCCATTCGTATGGTTTATGCAGAATCGTAAAATTAATTAACTAATTAATTTAATTTACTTGACATTTGAATATTAGAATGATATTATACATAAGTGTGTGATAAACACAAAGAACAATCAAGCAGAGTATCCGCTCTCACCCTGCAGCAATTAAGCTCACAGGTGTTTATAGTTCTTAATCTTATGTCATATATTATGATATCAGTTTAATGGGAACATATGAATTTTAGCGGATGGCTATGCTGTCCGCTTTTTATATTTTATAAAATAACAGCGGATTTTAAATTTATTCAGCTATTTTATGGAGGAGGACAAAACCATTAGCGATTTAATGATTAACGAACAGATTAGAGACAAAGAGGTACGTGTTATCGGTGAAAACCAAGAGCAGTTAGGTGTTATGCCAGCAAAAGAGGCATTTAGGCTGGCTGAAGAGGCAGGATTGGATCTGGTAAAGATTGCTCCTACAGCTAAACCACCTGTTTGTAGGATTGTTGATTATGGAAAGTTCAGATACGAACAAACCAGAAAAGAGAAGGAAGCGAAGAAGAAGCAAAAAGTAATAGAGATAAAAGAAATTCGTTTATCACCTAATATTGATAAGAACGATTTAAATACGAAGATAAACGCAGCAAGAAAGTTTCTCTCTAAAGGTGATAAAGTAAAGGTAACTCTTCGGTTCCGTGGTCGTGAAATGGCTCATATGGGAAGCAGTAGACATATACTGGTTGATTTCGCAGAAACTCTGGCTGACATTTCTACTGTAGAGAAACATCCTAAAGTAGAAGGCAGAAGTATGACCATGTTTTTAACTGAGAAGCGCTAGTCCGTACAGTTAAAATAGATAAAAAATGATAAATATAGGAGGAATTAGATATGCCCAAAATGAAAACTAACAGAGCAGCGGCAAAACGCTTCAAGTTGACAGGAACAGGAAAATTAAAAAGAAGCAAAGCATACAAAAGCCATATCTTAACTAAAAAATCCGCTAAGAGAAAGAGAAATCTTAGACAACCGGCTATGACAGATGCAACCAATGTTAAGAATATGAAGAAGATTTTACCATATTTGTAATACAAATATTTTTATAAGTCGCAAGGAGGAAATAAGAGATGGCAAGAATTAAAGGCGGAGCAAATGCCAAGAAAAAACACAATAGAGTATTAAAGCTTGCAAAAGGTTACAGAGGAGCAAGATCAAAACAATATAGAGTAGCAAAACAGTCTGTGATGAGAGCTTTAACATCTTCATATGCAGGAAGAAAAGAAAGAAAACGTCAGTTCAGACAATTATGGATTGCACGTATCAATGCAGGTGCAAGAATGAATGGCTTATCATACAGCACATTTATGCATGGATTGAAACTGGCAGAAGTAGACATCAACAGAAAGATGCTTGCTGAAATGGCAGTAAATGATGCAGAAGGATTTGCAGCATTAGTAGAAGTAGCGAAAAGTAAAATTGCATAATAGAGAATTATAATGACCTCGTAAAGTTAATTGTTTTACGAGGTTTTTAAATTGAAAAGAGGGCGTTCCAAAGTGTTTAGGGAGAACACCACCACCCAGAAACCAGTTTCACAATTGCATAAGATTTGACTTATAGAAAGGATAATATCATGAGCATAAGTGTGGATGAATTCTCAAGTAAATATGACGTATTTAAGGTTAATGACAGTGATATTTTTAACGTATATGGTATGTGTGCGGAAAATACGACTTATTATGAGTATAAGAAGCCAATGGTTACACCGGAAAGCATTCGTCGCGATATGCTGGCCTTGCCTCCCGGAAAGGACTATGATGATAAGTATTATATAGGTTTTACTCAGGATGATATATTAATTGCAGTTATGGATTTAATATTTAAATTTCCCAATGATACTACTGCTTATATCGGATTTTTCATGATAAATAAGGCAGTGCAAGGCAAAGGTATAGGCTCGGAAATTATCAGGGAATTGCTGATATATTTGAAAAAGGCTGGATTTTCTTATGTAAGATTAGGATATGTAAAAGGCAATAAGGAAAGTGAAGGTTTTTGGGTAAAGAATGGATTTGTGAAAACAGGTGTTGAAAAGGTGGAAGAGGATTGTACGATAATAGTTTTGCAGCGTGAGTTAGCATAATTTTACAGGCTATATATGGAAATATTAAGCAAATTTTAATTATTAATCATTCCTTTTCAGTGTATACTAGTTATATTGCATATTTGAGCCTGCGGCACAAATATTGTAGGTTATGGAAAGGCATGGAGATTAATATGGAAAAAATATGTGAATGTAATCCTAAGAATGTATTCTATTTCTTTGAACAAATTTGTCAGATTCCCCACGGTTCGGGAAATGTGGATCGACTCAGTGATTATCTGGTGGAATTTGCGAAGGAAAGAAACTTGTTTTATAAACAGGATAAACTGAAAAATATTATTATTACAAAGGATGCGACAGAAGGCTATGAAGAGGTAGAACCCATTATTCTTCAGGGGCATATGGATATGGTAGCGGTAAAGAAACCCGGGGCAGATATTGATATGGAACAAGAAGGGCTCAGACTGAAAATAGATGGAGATTATCTATATGCGGAAGATACCAGCCTTGGTGGGGATGATGGCATAGCAGTTGCTTATGCACTTGCTATTTTGGATAGTGATGTGATAGTTCATCCCAAGCTTGAGGTTATTATTACTGTGGATGAAGAAGTAGGGATGGATGGAGCGAGAGAAATTGATGTTTCCATGTTAGAGGGAAAGCGCATGCTGAATATTGATTCGGAGGAAGAGGGGATTCTTCTGGCCGGGTGTGCAGGCGGTGGACGTGTGGATTGGGAACTGCCCATTACATGGGAACAAAGACAGGGAAGTATCTATCATATAGAGGTAAAGGGACTTCTCGGCGGGCATTCGGGCAATGAAATAGATAAACAAAGAGGGAATGCCAATAAGCTCATGGGACGGATTCTGACAGAGGTTTCTGCAATAGACGGATTTTCTATCGCAAAGTTAGAAGGTGGTCTTGCAGACAATGCAATACCAAGAGAATGTCTGGCAAAAATAATGATTCTTGAAAGCTCTAAAGTAGAGTTTCTGAGAGTAATTCAGGAAATCGGAGAAGACATCAAGCAAGAATTACAGACGAAAGACCCTGGATTTTATATAGAAGTAACGAAACAAAAAGATGATAACTGTCAGTGTATCACTCAAAACGATGTAAGGAAAGTCTGCTATCTGTTATTTTGTGCTCCGAATGGCATACAGTCAATGAGTGCAGATATGGCAGGGCTGGTTGAAACATCTCTGAATATGGGAATAATCAAGTTAAATCAAGAGGGATTTTTCGTACAATTTTCTGTAAGAAGCTCTTTGGAAAGTGCGAAGAACGAATTGATGAAAAAGCTTGAAATGCTGGTAGATGCCATAGGGGGAAAACAGGAGGTACGGGGCATTTATCCCGGATGGACTTTTCTTTTGCATTCTCCGTTTCGTGATTTGTGTATCGATGTTTTTCACAGGATGTATGGAAAGATGCCGGAGATACAGGCGATACATGCAGGATTGGAATGCGGATTGTTCTCAGCCAAGATACCTGGATTGGAATGTATTTCAATCGGTCCGGATATGAGGGATATTCATACTACCGAAGAACGTTTGAGCATTTCATCCACAGAAAGAGTTTGGAACTATGTACTTGAGATATTAAGACAAAAGAATTAGCAGGAGTGAAGGGATTATGGATTTAAACAGAAGAAATGTAAAAAATATCAGGGGATTAATTATTTTTACAGCAATTGTATGTTTAGTTGTCATAAAATTTGAAGTAGTGTTACAAGGGATCTTATTTGTCATAAGTATAGCAAAACCTTTCTTATATGGAGCAGCCCTTGCATTTGTAATTAATATTCCAATGAGTGCCATTGAGAAAAGATTATTTAGTAAAAATAAGAATATAAAAATTAATAAATTTAAAAGACCAATAAGCTTAATAATGGCATTTGCTGCGGTTATCTTAATTATGGTGATGGTAGGGGCAACGGTTGTTCCGCAGGTCACGAAAACATTAATTGATTTAGGAAATAAAATTCCTCAGTTCTTGGTGGATGCCCAGAAATATTTAGAAGATAATTTTGCAGCCCAGCCTCAGTTACTTGCTCTTCTTGATGAGTTTGAACCAAGTAAGATTAATTGGGATTCTATTGTAAATAAGGGCGTAGAATTTATGAAAAAAGGACTTGGCAGTGTGTTGTCCTCTACGGTTATGGTGGCATCTAATATCATAGGCGGAGTTGTCAATCTATTTGTGGCTATTATTTTTTCTTTTTATATACTTTCGCAAAAAGAAAAGTTGTCTGATCAGATAAAACGGATTATGAAGGCTTATTTAAAAGTTAAAATTTACAATAGAATCATGGTAGTTGCGACTCTGGCAGGAAGAAATTTCAGCAGTTTCATTACCGGTCAATGTATGGAAGCAGTCATTTTAGGTTCTATGTTTGTAATATGTATGGCAATCTTTGGTTTCCCATATGCTGTGCTGGTAGGGGTACTCATTGCATTTACAGCATTGATACCAATTGTGGGAGCTTTTATTGGTTGTTTTGTGGGAGCGTTTCTCATCATGGTAGATGATCCAATCAAAGCAATATGGTTTTTAGTTCTTTTTATAATACTTCAGCAGATAGAAGGTAATTTTATATATCCACATGTGGTAGGAAGTTCTGTGGGACTGCCATCCATATGGGTACTGGCGGCTGTCACCATAGGCGGAAGCCTGATGGGAATAGTTGGCATGCTTATTTTTATACCAATTGTGTCCACTTTCTATTCTTTGCTTCGCGAGGATGTTAATAAAAGAAACTTAAAAACGATAAAAAAAAGCGTAAAAACAGACACTAAGAAAATATAAATTTATAGTTGATTTTATAACACACTACATATATAATAGATATTGTGTGTCGGGGTGTGGCTCAGGTGGTAGAGCGCTACTTTAGGGAAGTAGAGGCCGCAAGTTCAAGTCTTGTCACTCCGATTGTGAAGTTGGTTATTTCTTTTTTATGGAAATAGCCTTTTTTAAAATATAAGATACGGAAACTTTCTTGCGATAAGCAGAATTGATTTATCAATATTAATTATTTGGAAGGGAAAAAGTATATGTGGTTAAGAAGTGAGTTAAAGGATAGAGCGAAGTGGGTATTAAATAATTGCTATTGGAAAGCAGTACTGGTTAGCCTTGTTCTTGCAGTGACTGCAAGCGGTGTGGGTGGTTCAATAGGTGGTACCAATAGCTCTATGAGAAGAGATATGAGTCATACGGTTTATGATAATGGCGGTATGGAAGATCTGTTTTATATAATAAATGCTCTTGCCATCGTCTTTCTTTTTGTACTAATAATTGTATTGATCGTAGGTATTGTAGTTGGAATATTTCTTATCAATCCTTTGGAGGTAAATGCAAAGAGATTTTTTGTTATCAGTAGAGTTCAGCCAGCCGATTTGAGTGAGCTGGGATTTTGTTTTAAGAATTCTTATATGAATGTAGTAAAGGTACAGTTCTTAAGAGGGTTGTACTCTTCTTTATGGTCGTTATTGTTTATCATTCCTGGAATTATCAAGGCTTATGAGTATCGTATGATACCATATATTCTGGCGGAGAATCCGGAAATGCCCAGCGAGGAAGTGTTCAGAATCAGCAAAGATATGATGTATGGTGAGAAATGGAATACATTTGTGCTTGATTTATCATTCTTAGGATGGAAATTCTTAAGTTTATTTACATGTGGATTATTATCAATATTTTATGTGAATCCATACAAAAATTTGACAAATGTTGAATTATATGATGTTTTAAAATGTAAATTATTTGGTGCGCCACAGGGCGATCCGAATTATTAATAGAGGGGATGTTTACATATGATAAAGTAACTCGTGAATTATGATTAAGAGAAGGGATGTATAACAATGAAACTAAAAACACAAATTTTATTACTGGTAATGGTACCACTTTTAGCTTTGGGCGTAGTTACATATTCGGTTGGTTCCTATAAAATTTCCGAAGTTATGTTTGATACAATAGAAAATGGACTTATATCTACGGCAATATCAGTAAAAGATACAATCAGTGTAGGACGCGAAGGGGATTTCAGGGTAGATGAAGAGGGAAATCTATGGAAAGGCGATAGCCTGAATATATCTGATAGCGGCAACATCATGGATAATATTAAGAATGAAACGGGTATGGAAGTAACTGTTTTCTATGGAGATACCAGATATATGACCTCCGTACTTAATGACAGTGGCGAACGTGTGATAGGAACAAAGGCTGCAGATCAGGTAATAGAAAAGGTACTTAATGGAAATAGTGATTATTTTACACAGCACGTAGACGTAGCAGGGGAAGAATTCTTTGCTTACTACCTACCCATATATAATGAAGGCTCTGATTCTCCGGTAGGTATGGTATTCACAGGGATGAGTCAGGAGGATGCGGAAGCAGCCATTAATAATATTATAAATACATTATTAATTATTATCTTTTTTACGGTCGTTTTATTCGCTGTAATTGCATATATTATTGCGCATAGACTTGTAAAAGGGGTGAAAACCGGCGTAAGTGTTCTGGGAGAAATTGCAAACGGAAACCTTACAGCAGAAATTAACAAGAAGGCATTCAAACGTAAAGATGAAGTGGGAGAAATCCTTACAGCAGTAGCGAAGTTAAAAGGTGACCTGATTGCATTAATCAGTCAAATTGCTACTAAAAGTAAAGCTGTTCATGCAGAATCAGAGGGATTAATTCAACAAACACATAATACGTCAGAAATGGTAAATCAGATAGAAAAAGCTGTTGGGGAAATTGCATCGGGTGCTTCGACCCAGGCGGAAGAAACTCAAAGTGCAACTGAGAACATTATTCTGATGGGTAATATGGTAGAGGAAACCGGTGAGGAAGTAAGACAGCTTGCTGAAAATTCCAATACTATCAAGATAGCGGGAGATGTTGCGACAGAAACACTTCAGGAATTAAATGATATTAATAATAAAGTCACAACGGCAGTGGATACGATATATAATCAGACAAATATGACAAATGAATCTGCACTTAAAATAAGGGAAGCAACCAATATCATTACTTCCATCGCGGAAGAAACAAATTTATTGTCTTTAAATGCAACGATAGAGGCAGCAAGAGCAGGAGAACAAGGCAGAGGATTCGCAGTTGTTGCGGCTCAGATTCAGAAGTTAGCAGAACAGTCAGACGAATCAGCAAGACAAATTGAAGTAATCATCAATTCCCTGATTAGTGACTCTGATAAAGCTGTGGAAACAATGAATGAGATTAAAGAAATAATGGTTGTTCAGAATAAAAAGGTAAGTCAGACCGACAGCCGATTCAGTGAAGTAAAGGCAGGAATCGAACAATCCATTGTCGGAATCAAGGCCATTGAGAAACAAACGAACAGACTGGATGAAGCAAGAATTAAAGTAATTGACGGTGTACAAAACCTTTCTGCTATTGCAGAAGAGAATGCAGCAGCATCAGAGGAAACATCGGCATCTGTAACTGAGGCAAGTGAAATTGTAATTAATATTTCACATAGCGCAGATGATTTAAGGAATATTGCAGATGAATTAAAAGAAAGTATTCAATTATTTAAGTTTTAATTATAATATAAGTAAGAACACCCATTCCCAAATCAAGGAAATGGGTGTTTTTTAATTAGAAGTACATTGTCTTTTGCATAAGGCTCAGTTATAATTTTATATAGCAATGCAAACTCAGGATGTGTATAAATGGTTCGGAAAAAGAGGTATATCATGATAAATAAAGATAATTTTAAAATACTAAATTATATAAAAAAAGAAGAATATGTAGGAAGCATGGAAGGTATGAGATACATGC